>JAJBTG010000055.1 GCA_020860985.1 Oscillospiraceae bacterium | reverse complement strand
TAATTAAATAGATGTTAAGCAGATTGGACAGTGTAACACGATTTTCAAATTTTAAATATATGAAAAAGGAAAGCGCAACGATGAAGATATATAATACCTTGACAAGACAAAAGCAGGAATTTGTTCCGATAGATAAAAATGAAGTAAAGATGTATTCATGCGGACCGACGGTTTATGACTATTTCCATATAGGAAACGCGCGCCCATTTATAATATTTGACACTATGCGCCGTTATTTGGAATATTCCGGGTACAAGGTTAAATTCGTTCAGAATTTTACCGATATTGACGATAAAATGATTAACCGCGCCAATGCGGAGGGGATAACCGTAAAGGAGCTTGGCGATAAATTTATTTCCGAATATTTTGAGGATTCAAAGGCGTTGGGTATTCATGAGGCTACCGTCCACCCCAGAGCAACCGAGAACATTGACGCTATAATCGATATTATAAGCAAGCTCGAGAAGAACGGCTACGCGTACAATGTTGACGGAAATGTATATTTTTCCACTAAGAAATTCCGCGAATACGGTAAGCTTTCAAAGCAGCCCTTGGAGGATTTGGAAGCGGGCGCGAGAATCGATGTCAACGAAACCAAACGCGACGTTATGGACTTCGCTCTTTGGAAAAAGCAAAAGGAGGGTGAGCCGGCATGGGAAAGTCCGTGGGGAATGGGACGCCCCGGCTGGCATATTGAATGCTCCGCTATGGCGAATAAATATCTTGGGGAAACCATAGATATACATTCGGGCGGACAGGATTTAATTTTTCCGCACCACGAGAACGAAATCGCGCAGAGCGAATGCGCAAACGGAAAGCCGTTTGCGAATTACTGGATGCACAACGGATATATAAATATAAACAATCAGAAAATGAGCAAGTCTCTCGGAAATTTCTTTACCGTGCGGGATATAAGGGAAAAGTATAACAGCGAGGTTATAAGGTTTTTCATGCTTTCCGCGCATTACAGGAACCCGATTAATTTTTCCGATACGCTGATGGAGCAGGCGAAGTCGGCTGTAGAGCGTATCTATACCTGCATCGACAACCTTGAATTTCTTATCTCAAACGGTGAGGACAGGGATTTAAATGAAAAGGAGAAGGAAATCTCGGAAAAGCTTGACAAGTGCAGAGAAAAGTATATTGCCGCGATGGATGATGATTTGAACACCGCCGACGCGCTTGCGGCTATTTTCGATATAGTATATATTGCCAATACCGAATTTTCACAGGAGGAGCGGAACGCCAAATCAGCGGCAAAAAAAGCTCTTTCGTTGATACGCGAGTTGGGCGGGGTTTTGGGACTTTTCCAAAAGGAGGATGAGAAATCCCTTGACAAAGAGGTTGAAGAGCTGATTGAACAGCGCAGCAAAGCGCGCGCTGAAAAGGACTGGGCGACGGCGGACGCTATTCGCGATAAATTAAAGGAAATGAACATTGTATTAAAGGACACTCCGATGGGTGTTAAGTGGACATTTGCCGAATAAGAGGTAAGCTATGCAGAAAAATATAAATCAGTATTCGCCGCTTGCGCTTGCGTATATAGGCGATGGGGTGTATGAGCTGTACGTAAGGACGAGAGTTATCGAGGAGCACCCCAATCTTCCGGCGCATAAGCTTCACCTTAAAACGGTTAAATATGTAAAGGCGCACGCGCAGTCGAACAGTATCGAGGCAATGCTTGAAATGCTGACGGAGGAGGAAACCTCCGTATATAAACGCGGAAGAAACGCAAAGTCCGCGACCGTTCCCAAGAATGCGAACATGACCGAATACCGCCGCGCCACCGGTTTCGAGGCGCTTATCGGTTACACGTATCTTTCCGGTAATACGGAACGGCTTAATGAATTGATGGAGAGGGCGTTTTTAAACGCCTTTGATATACTAAATTAAGATGTCCCCGCCTCTATAGGCGGCGGGTAAGCTTGATTTTTCCGACGGTGAAAAAGATTAAAATATGTGCCGGCGGAATGTTTGATAACATAACCTTGCGCGTTATTGAACTAAAAGAAATTGCGCCGAGAATCCATTTCGGCGGATAAAAAACATTAAGGAGGAGAAAATTAAAATGGATGCAAAAAGAGTAACGGAATTATCCATTATTGCAAACAAGGTGCGCAAAAACGCGTTGACCGCGGTTTACAGCGCGGTTTCCGGTCACCCGGGAGGCTCGCTTTCCATCGCCGATGTTCTTACGCTTCTTTATTTCGAGGTAATGAATATCGACCCGAAGAACCCGAAAATGGAGAACAGGGACCGCTTTGTTCT
Source organism: Oscillospiraceae bacterium (assembly GCA_020860985.1). Lineage (GTDB taxonomy): Bacteria > Bacillota > Clostridia > UBA1381 > UBA1381 > JALEPO01. Next base: position 3,272 of record JAJBTG010000055.1, on the reverse strand, counting down.
ATCAAAGGGTCACACGGCTCCCGCGCTTTACGGAACGCTTGCCGAAAGAGGGTTTTTCCCGGTTGAGGATATTCCTACATTCAGACACACCGGAAGCTACTTGCAGGGACATCCCGATATGAACAAGGTTCCGGGCGTTGATATGTCAACAGGCTCGTTGGGACAGGGAGTTTCCGCCGCGGGCGGTATGGCTCTTGCCGCAAAGCTTGACAATAAGGACTACAGAGTTTATTCTATTCTCGGCGACGGCGAGCTTGAAGAAGGACAGGTTTGGGAGCAGGCGATGTTCGCGGCTCATTATAAGCTGGACAACCTTACAATTTTCATTGATAACAACGGCTTGCAGATAGACGGCGATATAACAAAGGTAATGAATCCGACTCCAATCGATAAGAAATTTGAAGTCTTCGGCTGGAATGTAATCGTAACGGACGCGCATGATTTTAATAAGCTGCTCGCGGCGATAGACGAGGCGAAGTCCGTAAAGGGACAGCCGACTGCAATTATTATGAAATCGGTAAAGGGTAAAAATGTTTCATTCATGGAGAACAATCCGGCATGGCACGGCGCGGCTCCGAAAAAGGAAGAATATGAAAAGGCTATCGCTGAGTTGGACGCGATAATCGCAGGATTGGAGGCGACTTTATAATGGCAAAAAAGGCTACAAGAGAATCATACGGTGCGGCATTGGTTGAATACGGAAGCAATCCCGATATTGTCGTTCTCGACGCTGACCTCTCAAAATCAACTAAGACAGATATGTTTAAAAAGACATATCCCGAGCGCTTTATAAATATGGGTATTGCCGAGGGCAATATGATGTGCGTTGCCGCGGGTCTTGCGGCAAGCGGAAAGATTGCGTTCGCTTCAACATTCGCTATGTTCGCGGCGGGCAGAGCCTTTGAACAGGTTAGAAATTCAATCGGCTATACGGGTCTGAATGTAAAGATAGGCGCGACACACGCGGGTATTTCCGTAGGTGAGGACGGCGCTTCGCATCAATGTCTTGAGGACATCGCGCTTATGCGTTCGATTCCGAATATGGTAGTTATAAATCCGGCCGACGACAGAGAAGCTATGGCTGCGGTTAAAGCGGCGATTGAGCATAAGGGTCCTGTTTATATTAGATTCGGACGCTTGGCTGTTGAGGACGTAAACGGCGACGATTATAAGTTTGAATTGGGCAAGGGCGTTCAGCTTGCGGACGGTACCGACGCGACAATTATTGCAACGGGTCTTATGGTCGGGGAGGCTATAAAGGCTTCGGAGCTTTCGAAAGAGGAAGGAATAAGCGCAAGAGTTATAAATATACATACGATAAAGCCCATTGATGAGGAAATCATCATCAAAGCCGCAAAGGAAACGGGCGCAATCGTTACAGCCGAGGAGCATTATATAATGGGCGGACTCGGAAGCGCCGTAACCGAGGTTGTGTGCGCCAATGCGCCGGTACCTGTAAAAATTATAGGAACGGACAGATTCGGTATGTCGGGAAAACCGGCGGAGCTGTTTGAGGCATACGGCTTGACAGCCGAAAATATTGTAAAGCAGGTCAAGGCTGCGATTGCAATGAAATAGGCAGTCTACGGTTCGGAAAATCTTTTTTGGAAGTGAAGATATAATGAGAAAATTACTGTTAATACTTTCATCCCTATTGATAACCGTGTGCCTATGTGCCTGCGGCGGCGACGGCGGTTTGTTCGCAAAGCCGACACCAACGCCCATTCCCGAAATCAATCCCCTTGAGGTGCTTACCGCGGAGGATGTTTACGCCGCGATAAATTACGCGTATGCTCCGACTCTTGACGGCGGAACCTTTTACCGTGAGGACAATGTAGCTACCGCGACATACAGGAGCGAACCCCTGGGTCAGGGCGATCCCGTAATCATTACGATAACGCAGTTTAATGAAACCGTTTCAAAGGAAACGGTGTGGTATGAATATGATTACGACAGAGTAATGCGCCCTTCGGCGGAGACTATTTACGACCTCGGCGAGGATGCGTTCTTGGCGTTCCCGTTGATACACATATATGATAGGGGCTGTCATATAGAAATAACGGCGGGCTCGGGAAGCTCGGACGAACAGCGCAATTTGTTGATTAATCTTGCGACTACGGCAGTGGCGAGGTTTGAGGCTATAATGCCGGCGGAATAGAATCAGAGGTGTAAGCGCGCGGTACAAATCAATACTGCGCGTTTGCACTTATTTTGTCTGTCGGGTAATTAACCTTGGCAGGAGAATAGCATAAGGCACGGTATATCGGGCATGGGCGGAGCAATTGTTGTTGTTTGAGTAATTTGCTGCGCTATGGGAAGTCCGGTATATCGCGGGGAAAAATTTCCGAATTTTTTCAAAAAAGGTATTGACAAATGGAATTTATGTGTTATACTTAAAACATACTAAGTCTATAGGAAATGCGAGAAAGGGTTGATAGTATGTTAAAGTCATATTTAAAACACGTAAAGGACGAGCGAATGTGTTGCTGATACATAACCTAATACAATTAAATTAATTAAGAAAGAGGTAATCAGCAATGAGTAATAAAAATTGGAAATTTGAAACAAAGCAACTTCACATAGGACAGGAACAGGCGGATTCGGCAACAGATTCGAGAGCCGTTCCGATTTATGCAACATCGTCGTTTTTGTTACATAATTCGCAGCACGCGGAGGCCAGATTCGCATTAAGGGATTCGGGAAATATTTACGGCAGACTTACAAACCCGACGCAGGACATTTTTGAGCAGAGAAAAGCGGCTCTTGAAGGAGGCGTTGCAGCGTTGGCTGTAGCATCCGGCGCGGCGGCTATCACATATACGTTCCAGGCGCTTGCGAAAGCAGGTGACCATATTGTCGCGGCAAAGACAATTTACGGCGGCACATACAATCTCTTGGAGCATACATTGCCGGATTACGGCATTGCCGCGACCTTTGTTGACCCTGACGAGGAGGGTGCGTTTGAAGCTGCCGTTAAGGACAACACAAAGGCGATATTCATCGAAACATTGGGCAATCCAAACTCAAACCTTATCGATATTGAGGCTGTTGCGAAAATTGCGCATGACCACAATATACCGCTCGTAGTTGACTCGACGTTTGCGACTTCCTATCTTATAAGACCGATTGAGTATGGTGCGGACATAGTAGTGCATTCGGCTACAAAGTTTATAGGCGGACACGGAACAGCAATCGGCGGCGTAATCGTTGACAGCGGTAATTTCGACTGGAAAGGCTCCGGCAAATTCCCGCACCTTGTTGACCCGAACCCA
>JAJBTG010000116.1 GCA_020860985.1 Oscillospiraceae bacterium | reverse complement strand
AAATATGATGTGGTCGCGGACGAAAGTATTGAATATATAGAAATGCTCGGCGCTCACATAAATGAAAAGGTTGAGCTTGTGATCCGAGGCGGACGCAATATTATGGGCGAAAGACCTATTGTGCTTGCGGCGCTTAATATTTGCGACGAGTATTTTAAGGCGGAGGAAAGCGGCAAGCTTATGCGCGAACAGATTCAGAGCCTAAATGAAAAATTAAGCGCGGTTCAAGGCGAAAACAAAAAGCTCAAAAATCAAAATAAAAAGCTGAAATCCGAGCTTGACGAAGCAAAATCAAATCAGATTACTATCGATGAAACCGCAATTAAAGCGGAAACAACGGACGCTAAACAGCGGCTTGATGAAGCGGGAACGCAAATAAAATTCCTTGAGGGGCAGGTTTCTCTTTTAGAGGACAAGCTGAAAAAGATGGAAGATGATTATGCGGCGCGCGAACAGGAAATTCTTGAAATGATAGACAAGGACGGGAAATGAGCAATATGGAGCTGCTTGCGCCCGCCGGAAATATCGCCGCGCTCCACGCCGCAGTACAGTCGGGAGCGGACGCTGTATATTTGGGCGGGCCGAAATTCAACGCGCGTCAGAGCGCGGATAATTTTTCTATTGAAGATATTAAAAAATATACCGATTATTGCCACCTTTACGGGGTTGATGTTCATGTCACGCTGAACACGCTTATTAAGGAGAAGGAGCTTAGCTCGCTTATAGATTATGCGTACAGTCTTAACGATGCCGGCGTGGACACGTTAATTGTTCAGGACATGGGCGCGGCAAGGCTTATAAAAAATATAATCCCGGATATGACTCTCCACGCAAGCACACAGATGACCGTGACGAGTCTTGAGGGAGTTAAATATCTTGAGGATATGGGATTTTCCCGCGTCGTGCTTGCGTGCGAGCTTTCCGCCGGCGAGATAGAATATATCTGTAAAAACACGAACGCCGAAATCGAGGTTTTTGTCCACGGCGCGATTTGTATGTGCTATTCGGGTCAATGCCTGATGTCGAGTATTCTGGGAGGAAGAAGCGGCAACAGGGGCAGATGCGCTCAGCCGTGCAGGCTCTCCTATGATTTGTTTGAAAACGGTAAAAGCACGGACAGCGGATATATCCTAAGTCCAAAGGATATGGCGCTTATAAACGATTTGCGGGAGCTTCGCAATATAGGCGTTTCATCTCTGAAGATTGAGGGTAGATTGAAAAGAGCCGAATATGTAAGCGCGGTTGTAGGGATTTACAGAAAGTATTTGGACAGTCCGTCGCTTGTTTCAAAGCGGGACATGAGGGAATTGACGGACGCGTTTTCGAGAACCGGATTTACCAACGGGTATTTTAAGGGTGAGCTTGGAAAAGCCATGATGAGCCATAAAAATCCGTCAAACGCTAAGGTAAATACTTTTTCGGAAGATGCTAAGCAAAGGGCGGATATAAATTCAAATATCAGAAAAATACCGATAAATATCGCGGGGACACTAAAATACGGAACCCCGCTTGAAATAACCATGTACACTGGGGACACTAAATACGGTTTTGCACAAGGGACACTAAACGCCGAAAAAGCGATAAATAAGCCGCTTGATAAGGAGCGCGTAAAAGCACAGCTCTTAAAGCTTGGTGATACCCCATTTGAGGCGGAGGATATAACGCTCGATATTGACGAGGGAATAACCGTTCCGATAAAGGAAATAAACGCGGTGCGTCGCGAAGCTGCCGCCGCGCTTATGCTGGAGCTTTCCTCGCGTGAAATCGGCAGAAAGGTAAAGGCAAAGCCGCAAAGAGCGGAGAGAACGGTGCCGGATGAATTGGAAATCACAGTACTGGTGCAAAATACCGAGCAGGCAATGGCAGCCGTTAAGAACGGAATTAAGTTAATTTACGCGCCCGAAAAAATTGTCGGGGACATAAAAAATATGTCGAGCGAAGTAACGGTTATAACAAGAGCGCGGACGATATTTTGCGATGAGGAAATAACCTCGGACGGGGTTCTTGTTTCATCGCCTGCGGCGATATGCAAATACAGCGGCAAAGAGCTTTACGGTGATTTTCGGCTTAATATATTCAATTCACAGACCGCAAATCATTACGCACCGTTAAAGCGAATAACGCTTTCTCCGGAGCTTAACATATCGGAAATACGGTCGGTTTTGGAAAACACGGACGCGGATGTCGAGCTTATCGCTTACGGCAGGATTCCGCTTATGATTATGAAAAACTGTCCGATAAAAGCTATGGGGAAATGTCAGCATGGCAGGACGATATATAAGCTGAGGGACAGAAAAAAAGAGGAGTTTCCCATCATTTGCGGCGACGGCTGTATCGCGGAGCTTATCAATTCAAAGCCGATATTTATGGCTGATAAGATAAACGATTTAAAAAAATTAAAAATAAACTCAATAAGATTGATATTTACTGTTGAAAAATTTGAACAATGTGATAAAATAATTAATGTATATAAATCCGCTCTGTCGGGCGGAGAGGTTTTGCCGCCCGCGGAAAACTCGTTTACGCGCGGACATTATTACAGAGGAGTAGAGTAATTTGACGGAATTTATTTTAGCTTCGGCATCGCCGAGGCGCAGAGAAATTTTATCGGCTGTCGGGATGGATTTTGAAGTGGTTGTTTCCGACGCGGACGAGGGCGCGTTATCTCAGGACGCGCCGGCGGAGATTTATGTTCAGGAGCTTGCGCTTTTAAAGGCGGCGGCAACGGCAAAAAAGGTTTTAAAAAAGAAAAATGCGCTTATAATCGCGGCAGATACAATAGTTACGCTTGACGGAAAAATTCTCGGAAAACCGGTAGATGAGGATGACGCGTTTGATATTCTCAGCGGTCTTTCGGGCAGGACGCACGAGGTATATACCGGCTATTGCATAATGCGCGTAAAGGATGGATTTACCGTATGCAACAGCGTAAAAACGGAGGTCGCGTTCAAGGAGTTGAGCGATGAAAAAATCAGAAGCTATATAAATACAAAGGAACCGATGGACAAAGCGGGAGCTTACGGAATACAAGGATTGGGTTCTCTGCTCGTCAAGGAAATAAGAGGCGATTATTTTAACGTGGTCGGACTGCCGATTTCGGCGCTTGCGGACACGCTTAAAGAGGAATTTGAAGTTGATTTGATATAGAAGGAGAAAGAAATGGGATTATTTTCAAAGGATGTAGGGGTAGACCTCGGAACAGCGAATACGTTGGTATATGTTAAGGGAAAGGGCATTGTTGTTCGCGAGCCTTCGGTTGTCGCGATAGACAAGTATGTCGGAAAGGTTCTCGCTGTAGGTGAGGAAGCGAATGAAATGATAGGAAGAACTCCCGAGAACATAGTGGCGGTGCGCCCTATGAAGGACGGAGTTATTGCCGATTTGGATATAACGCAGGCAATGATTCGTCAATTTATAAAAAACGCGAATGTGAGCAGTGTTTTCAAGCCGAGGGTTATCGTATGTATTCCGTCGGGCATAACCGAGGTTGAGCGGCGCGCGGTTGAGGAAGCCGTTATTCACGCGGGCGCGAAGGACGTGGTACTTATAGAGGAGCCGATGGCAGCCGCTATAGGAGCGGGATTGCCCGTTGATGAAGCGACGGGCAGCATGGTTGTAGATATAGGCGGCGGAACAACGGAGGTAGCGGTTATTTCGTTGGGAGGAATAGTAGCGTCGAAGTCCGTAAGGATCGCGGGCGACGCGCTTGACAGCGCAATTGTAAATTACATTAAAAAGGAACACAGCATAAATATAGGAGATAAAATGGCGGAGGAAATAAAAATGGCGATAGCCTCCGCGTATGAGGGAAATGAGGACGGCGTGTATGACGTGCGCGGACGTGATGTTTCCACCGGTCTGCCGAAAACCGCGCAGGTTAGGGAAAGCGAGATAAGGTCCGCGATAAGCGAAAATATTGAAGAGATGATAGAAGCGATAAAATACACGCTTGAAAATACGCCGCCGGAGCTTGCGGCGGACATTATGGAGCGCGGAATAACTCTTACCGGAGGCGGCGCGCTTATAAAAGGACTTGACAAGCTTATAACGGAGATAACGAAAATCCCGACGCACGTCGCGGAATATCCGCTTGACTGCGTTGCGGTCGGAACTGGAAAGTCGCTTGACAGAATCAAGGAGCTGATTGCGGCAAGCAAGAACTAATTTCTTCAGAAAGGAAATTCGGAGATGAAAAAGGGAAAATTCATAGCCGCCGTTGTTACAGCGGGAGTGCTTTTATGTATAGTCATAACGCATTTTACAGGCTCCAACCCGATAGCAAATGCGGTTAAAACCGTGTTTGCACCGGTTGAAAACGGGTTCGCGTATATAGCCGATAAGGTATCGGGAACGGTTCGTTTTTTATGGGAGATGGACAGCTATAAGGACGAGAACGAAGAGCTTATAAGGCAGATAAACGAGCTAAATCGGGAAACACGCGACGCTTCGCAGCTGCGCGAGGGGAACGAGCGCTTACAAGAGCTGCTTGAGCTAAAGAATAATATGGACGGATATTCCACGGTGGCGGCGTCCGTAATCGCGTATTCCAAAAACAACTGGTATGATACGATAGAAATAAACAAAGGACTTATGCACGGACTTGATGTCGGCAACGCGGTAATAACGCCGGACGGAGTAGTCGGAAAAATTACGGATATAGGTCTTAATTGGGCGACCGTTTCAACGCTGCTTAACCCCGATAACGCGATGGGCGTCAGAATAGGACGCACCGGCGACGCGGCGGTTGTCGAGGGCGATGAGGAATTGTACAGTCAGAACTACTGCAAAATGACGTTCATAGATAAGGACGCCGGAATAATTATCGGCGATTTGCTTGAAACCTCCGGTTCGGGCGGAATATACCCCGCCGGACTGTTTGTGGGAGCGATACGGGAAATCGATTCGGACAACACCGGTATGCTCAATTACGCTACGGTAGAACCGTCGGTGGATTTTTCGAGATTGTATGAGGTGCTGGTAATTAACGGAGTGAGCCAATGAAACGATTAAAGCTGTTTTTATGGATACTTATTTTATTTATAATAGAGATTGTGGGATTGAACCGCATAGATTTTTTCAGATCCGCACCCGACCTTGTGTTTGCGTTTACGATTGCTTATGTAATGCTTGAGGAGGATTATACCTACGCAATCGGCGTAGGTATAATCGGTGGGATTGCCGCGGGCGCGTTTTGCAGCGACAGCTTCCCCATATCGGTGCTGATGTATAGCTACAGCGCGCTGATTGTAAAGGCGCTTAGGAATAAACCTCGGTATATTCCCGATTTTGCGAAGGCGCTTTTTTGGGTGTTTGTGCTGTCTGCGGCGGGCGAGACGATTATGTATTTTGCTCTGACGCTAACACTCAGCGCTAATGTGATTTTAACCGTAATTCTCCCGCTCGCGGTATATAATTCGGCGGCATTGCTTATTATTTATCCGCTTGTTAAGAAAACCCTTGTGGTTGTGGATGAAAAGAAAAAGCTTATCCCGGATTGATGCGGCGCATAAAATTAACGTATTATCAAGCCCATGGATAATTCGTTAAAATCAATTGTATGGGCAGAAAGGCTG
>JAJBTG010000163.1 GCA_020860985.1 Oscillospiraceae bacterium | reverse complement strand
TCCTCAAAGTTAGCGGATTTTCCAATATCGATGTTGTCTATGTCCTTAACCTCGCTGAGTTTTTCAACAACCATATCAAGAATCGTTTTGCTGCCCAGCTTTAAAAGCGCCTTCGGCATATTTTCGGTAAGCGGATACAACCGCGTAGCATAGCCCGCAGCCAACAAAATACATTGCATAGTAATCTCCATTCCGCCGCCCGCGTCGGCATAAACAGTTATTTAACAATCTCCTATCGGCGGGCAAATCTGCGTAATCGGAATCGAAAACGAATCCGCCGCAAAAATGATAAGAGATGATTACTCGCGTCACACGCCGAAAATACACGGCGAAAGTCCTGCGCGGCTTTAAAGCCTGCGGAGTTACATTACCGTCCCCCCGCGCCGGACATACGAAAGCATCTTAAATTAATTTATTTTGTGTTTTCAAGCTTTTCGACAAGAGCCTGAATTTTCGTAACCGGATCGAGCAGTCTTGAAATGGTTTCGTCATGATTTAATGTATCAATCAGAAGCGATATATATTTTGACATATCAACCTCATAATACCACTCTCTGTCCTTCAATCCCGGATCTCTGTAAATCAAATTGGTTGTAAAAATCTTATCTATAATTCCCTCTTCATACGCCTTGTCCACTACGCCCAGACCGTTTACGAACAATCCGAAGGAAGCGAATACAAATATCCTTTTTGCGCCCTGCTTCTTTAGGTTTTTGGCAACATCGATTACGGATTCGCCGGAGGAAATCATATCGTCCACAATTATAACATCCTTGCCGTTTACATCCCTGCCGAGATACTCATGCGCGACAATCGGATTTTTGCCGTTTACAATACGCGAATAATCGCGTCTTTTATAGAACATACCCAAATCAAGCTTCAATACCGCGCTGTAATACATACATCTCGACATTCCGCCCTCGTCGGGTGAAATTACTATGGTGTCAAATTTATTAAGAGCTATATCGGGAACCGCTCTGGTAAGCGCCTTTATCATCTGATATGTAGGCTGAACATCGTCAAAGCCCGACAGCGGAATAGCATTTGAAACTCTTGGATCGTGCGCGTCAAAGGTAATAATATTCGACACGCCCATATTAACCAGCTCGTGCAGCATCAATGCCGCGTCAAGCGATTCTCTGCCGCTTCTTCTGTGCTGTCTGCCCTCGTAAAGCATGGGCATAACAACCGTTACTCGGCGCGCCTTTCCGCCCATTGCCGCGATAATTCGCTTTAAATCCTGATAGTGGTCATCCGGACTCATATGGTTTTCCATTCCGTACATCTTATATGTTACTCCATAGTTGAAAACGTCGCATATAATATATACGTCATGTCCTCTGACCGTTTCATCGATTACGCACTTACCCTCGCCGGTGCCGAACCTCGGACAGGTTACGTGAGTTACATATGTGTCAAAATTCTCATAGGTACGAAATCTTTTCAGATACTCGTCAATACGCGCAGTAATTCCCTCGCAGCCTTTCATGCTGATAATACTAAGTCGTCCTACAATCGGTGATTCCTCAGCTATAAAATTATTCATCATTGTGATTTCTCCTTACTTGAGATTTGGTTCAATATGGGCAGAGCCGTGTCGCCGCGCGCTAAATCCGCCTCGCCGCTCTCCGACGGTACAGCCGAAAATTGAATTTTTTTACATTACAAATATGTTACAATACAAATATAACATATCTTTCCTTATTTTGCAAGTGACATATTTTATTATTTTAGACAAAATGCAAAAAGATATTTTGTATATTTTACCTTTATGAGAAATTTTTCTAATGAATTTTATCAAAAAGCTCTGAAATATACATCCGCGCCGCGGGATGGTACGCGTAAGGCGCAATCCGATTTAACGGTTCCAGAACAAATTCGCGCTTTGTCGACTCGGGATGCGGGATTGTCAAATCACTGTTGTTCATTATTATATCGTCATAGAGAATTATATCCAGGTCCAATGTGCGCGGTCCCCAATGAATCTTTCGTTCCCGGTGATGCGCGTTCTCGATTTCATGCAGAAAATCAAGCAGCTCATGCGGAGTATAAAGCGTTTGAATTTCCATGCATCCGTTCAGAAAATCCTCTTGCTCAACCCCGCCTACGGGCTTTGTTTCAATAAAATCGGACACCTTTTTTACCCTGCACCTCGGACTGCTTTCAATGCTCTTAACCGCTTCAGACAAATGCGCCCGTCTATCCCCCATATTTGAGCCGAGAGCTATATATGAAGTATGCCACAATCTTGTGATTTCTACTCCGACGGTATTCACATTCATCAATATGGGCGCCCACGGCTTTTTCAAATTTACCGTAACGCTCTTTACCCTGTCGTATGACATGAGGATTTTTTCGGCGATATTTTCCGCCGCCGCCTCAATCAGCTTATACGTGCTGTCCTTCATTGATTTTTCGATGAGGGTACATACGTCGGCGTAATTTACGGATTTGCTTAAGTCGTCACCCTTACCCGCTTCGCGCATATCACATTCCATAGAAACGCTTACGACAAATTTTTGCCCGAGTACGTTTTCCTCCCTCAACGCGCCGTGATTCGCGAAAATCTCCAGTCCGTCGATAAAAATTTTATCCGTCATAATTCAACAATCCTCCCGCCCCGCGAAAATTCCGCGCGGACATTTTCAAATAAGGGGCTTTGCCCCGTCATTCAACGTTTCAGTGGCGGATAGTTGACTTGCTTGCAAATCAACTCCGCCACTGCAAAAAGTAAGTGGAACCCGCCGCCTATAGAGGCGGGGGACATCTTACTTTTAGTTCTATTTATTCAGCTTTTTAAAATCGCTTCCGTCATAATAATTGCACGCTTGTTCTCCAAAACGTCATGCACGCGGACAAATCGGCAGCCCTTCATAACCGCCATCACGGTAGTCGCAAGGGTACCCTCAACGCGCTCATCCGCAGGCAAATCGAGAGTAAGTCCTATCATCGACTTTCTTGAAGTTCCCAGAAGCACGGGGTAGCCAAGCTCGGTAAGTCTTTCAAGCCTGTTGGTAAGCTGCAAATTCTGCTCGTATGATTTGGCAAAACCGATTCCCGGGTCGATTATGATTTTATCTCTTTTAATTCCCGCTCTTTCCGCGATTGCCGCGGATTCCTTTAAATCGCCCATGACATCGTCTATAAAGGAATCGTACACAGCTTCGCGGCGGTTGTGCATAAGACAGCACGCAACTCCCGTTTGAGCTATAAGTCGGGACATCTCGCCATCGTCGTATTTTAGTCCCCAAATATCGTTTACCATGTCCACACCGGCGTCGATTGTGGCAGCCGCGACTCCGCTTTTATATGTATCAACCGAAACGGGAATATCAAAAATACGCTTTATTCTCTCAATCACAGGTATTATTCTCGATATTTCCTGCTCCTCCGTTATCATGGTATAATCCGGACGCATCGATTCCCCGCCGACATCTATAATGTCCGCGCCGTCCTTTATCAGCTTACGCGCGCGCCTTACCGCGCTCTCAAGATTATTGTATAATCCGCCGTCCGAAAACGAGTCCGGCGTAACGTTTAAAATCCCCATAATGTAAGTTCCGTGGTTAAATTCCCTGTTGCCTATAATCATTTTGCTCCACCCTTTCTGAAATTTCGGTAATTAAGCTATACTGTTAAGTTTGTATTTTTTTCTCTTTCCTCCCACTTGCAGGTATCGTATTCACCGCATAGCATACACATTCGCGTCTGCTTATCCGCCGCCGCTATAATATCGCCGAGAGTTTCCGCTCTTTCCGGTATACTCCTATGCTCCCTCACCGCCTGCGCTATAAGCTTTGTTTCCTCCTCCGTATATCCGCACTGCGGCAATATCTCCTCCGCGATTTTCGCTCCGGCTTCGTGGTGATGTATTCCGTCGGTATACTGCGCAACTCTGCCGATGTCATGAATCAACGCCGCGCCGTATATAATTTCTTTAGGAATACCGAGATCGTTCTCCAAATTGATTATATATCCCGCCCGCGCGACATCCATCAGATGGGTAATATCATGCTTGCAGTATATTCTGTCCCGTTCGGCATCCTCAAGCTGTTTCATAAGTTTTTTGAATTTTTCGTTATTGAGAATGTTGTTGCATTTTCTCATGCTAAGTATATTCCTCACCTTTCCGACAAGCTCGCCCAAAAACGAAAGAGAACCGAAAGCCGCAATGACCGCGTCCTTTTCCTTAAAGCACAGCTTTAACGCCGCGTCAAGCGTAACCGCCTCAACATTTTTATTAAATTCTCCCACCGCGGCGGCAAGGGTTTCATTTTTCAGTCCGCGCGGCCTCGGGGGAGTAATCGTATAAATTTTATCCGCTCTGTGCGCGGTCAGCTCCGCGATTTTTTTATATTCCTTATCGCAAAGCACACCCATAATATATATGATTTTTCTGCCCCTATAGTACCTATCAATACTTTTCATAAGCGCCCGAGCGCCGTGTTCATTATGCGCGCCGTCAATAATCAGCTCCGGCTCCTCGCATATTTTTTCAAACCGTCCGTGCCATACGGTGTTTTTCAAACCGTATTCTATCTCTCGCTCCGTTATATTGAATCCGACGCGGCGGCATACCTCCGCCGCAAGCGCGGCGTTGGTACGCTGATATTCACCTTTTAATGATATTTCGTAATCGATGTCTCTGTCGCTTATGAACAGCTTCGCATTATTCCTCGCGGCTTCGCGCTCGATAACCCGCATTACGCAATCCGCCTGCGGCGCGGTAATTACAATTCCGTTCTCCTTTATAATCCCCGCCTTATGAAGCGCTATTTCCTCCTTTGTATCACCCAAAAACCGCATATGATCCATACCTATCGGCGTAATCACCGATGCAATACTTTTTGAAATAACATTCGTCGCGTCCATGCCGCCGCCCATGCCGGCTTCTATTACTGCCGCGCCGCAGTCCTCGTCCCTGAAATACATAAATGCCAACGCTGTTTCCATCTCAAACGGAGTGGGATGCGGATACCCCTCCTCGGTTATTTGTTCCGAGGCGGTCTTTATCAAATCGATATAATGCGCGTATCTCGCGGGACTGATATTTTCGCCGTTAACTTGAAACTGCTCCGAATAATCAAAGACCGCGGGCGTTGAAAACCGCCCCGTCCTAATTCCCGCGGCTCGCAAAATCGCCTCGATAAATGCGCCGGTGCTTCCCTTTCCGTTTGTACCCGCTATATGAATAACTCTTAATTCCTCCTGTGGATTTCCCAAATATCCGCACAGCCGCTTTATATTTGAAAGTCCCGGCACAATTCCGTAAACGGACGCTTTTTGTATATATTCTCTCGCTTCTCTGTATTCCATAGTATATCCTTTGCAATGAAAGATTTAGAATTTTTTACCCGCCGCGGGAAAAACTCCCCGCACAGCAAAGGCTTTCCCATCCCACCAAACGGCAAGACAAGAAAGCCTTTAAATCCAGTGGGATGCGGACAATGCACCGCAAGCCACTGCTTTTCGTCCCGAGGGCAACTCCCCGTCCCCCGAACACTTTACGCGCAAAATCCTACTCTGTTTACGTCATTCTACGTTTTCAACATTAGTATTATATACCATAGTGAAAAA
>JAJBTG010000064.1 GCA_020860985.1 Oscillospiraceae bacterium | reverse complement strand
TAAAGAGTCGCGACGAATTCGAACGTGTAAACAGAACTTTATCATACATAATAGCTTGTGTGCGTCGGCTGATTGTACGCGACGTTCTGCCATGCTACCGACATACGGTACTGGCTGTCGTGCATAAGCGTTGTCAATCTGTACTCGGTGGGTATGGTTGAAGTGAATACTCTCAAATATGCCTGCTCCGTGGACGAATCCTTGTTTATTGGCATTATGATTTCCTCACGCCAATCGCCCCATATATCCGCAACAAGCGTGTAGTTTCTCTTTGTATAGTTATTTGTGCTGCCGCCGGTAAGCGTGTAGCCGTCGCTTTCGCCCCAAAATCTTGTTGTATATCCGGTTGACGCGTCATATTTTTGAATAATGTTCGCGTCAAGCAGCTCGCGTCCCAAATCGCCGTCCCAATATACAAGGAAGTTATCAAAGCTTCCCTTTCCTGCCGAGGACGGTTTTGCCGCGATTGCATCACCGTTAAGGTCATAGACATAATCCAATTGGTTGCTCCAACCAAGTGCAAGCGCATTTGAATGCTCCAGAGCGTAATCATCGTCTATATTATCCATAACACCTCTGCCGTTATCATCATCGGCTGTAAGTACGCCCGAATCCCAGAAATGCTCGCCCGTAGCCGGATTCCTTAAATCCTGAGCATAATAATTATAGCCCTCGCTGTCCTCCTTAACTGAGAACACCTCCTGCTCGCCGTCATTGTTAAAGTCGCTCATATGCATAGCGTCACCGTGACCCAACTGTGTATTGCCCATAACGGTCTTTCCATCATTATCGAGTGCCGCCGAGCCGTAAACTATTTCATCGCAGCCGTCACCGTCTATATCACCTATAGAAAGGTTATGGTTGCCCTGTCCGTATAATGACGATTCTCCGCTTGACGAGCCGACATACTGCCATTGCAGTGTTAGTGTGCTGCCGTCCCAGTTATATGCGCGTATTACTGCAGCGGCATAATAGCCTCGGCACATAATAATGTTCGGTGTAACGCCGTCAAGATAAGCTACGCCCGCCAAGTATCTCTCACTGCGGTTAAACTTACTGTCGCCCCAGCTTGAAACCGTGTCATACGGAATGTATTCGGTTGTGGCAAGAGCCGCGCCCGTTGCGCCGTCAAATATTGTCAAATACTGGGTATAGGGATTTTTACCTTTCATTCCGCTTACCGAACCGTCACCGACAAACGATGCCGTATTGTCAACATTTCGTATTTCCTCGGTATCGCCCACTTCGGATACATATTTGCCCGTTCCGTCTATTGTGCCGGGAGCGGTTTTCATTGCTATCTCGGATTTTCCGTCGCCGTCGAAGTCATACACCATAAACTGCGTATAATGCGCGCCCGCGGTCACGTTCTGGCCGAGGTCTATACGCCACATATAGCCGTCATTGTCGGGATCAAGCTCATACGCGTCTATGTACACATTACCTGTATAGTCCGCGCCCGCGCTGTCCTTTGAGTCGGTCGGATCCCACTTTAAAACAAGCTCGTAATCACCGTCGCCATCAAGGTCACCCACGGAGCCGTCATTCGCTCCGCCCTCATGGTCACTGTCATAAGTATAATAATACGATGTTTTGCCGTCACCCATTCTTTCAACAGGATCCGGTCTTACTATAGGAATATCAACATATGTAAACGAGTTTGCCAAGCTGCTGTATGAGCTTGACGCGGCAACGTGATTCGTTCCCGGAGTTACCGCTGTTTCACCGGCAACATCTGTAGCCGATGCGCCCGCTTTCACTACCTTGTATGTATCTGATGCTGTTCCGTCCTCATCAACATAGTTTGTGCCCGATGCGTCGGTTGTGGTAGTGAGATACTCATCGTTTTTGTAAATATCATACTCCTGCGTTTCAAGAGGCTCATCACCCAACAAACGCCACGACAAATACACGCCCGTAGCGTCTACATTCTGCGAATCCTTTGTACGATATGTAGCCACCAAGCCGCGGTTCAGTTTCTCCATTTTGCGTTCCGTCGTTTGGTATGTCGGCGTATTCGCTTCCGCGGACGCGGCTATAGGCACCGCAACGGAGGTCGCGAGCAATGACGCGGTTAAAACCGCACTTATTAATTGTTTCTTCATCTCTTCCTCTCTCCTTCTGAATTTATATATAGTAATATTTTACAACATTTTAAGATTTTTCTCAATACAAAAAACAGTGTATTTGCCTTAAAACTATACAAACTTTTTTTTGTTTTTTGTGCATTTTAACCTCGTTTCAATTTCAACGCCGGTATAATAGGTTTTTAAAATTTCCTCATAGCCTTCCCCCTGCGACGCGAGGTAATTCGCGCCGTACTGGCTCATGCCAACGCCGTGACCGTAGCCCTTAACGCTCATGGTTATTTCTCCGTCCCGCTCGGAAATTTCGACATTCGAGGAATTTAAACCGAGTATTGACCTAAATTCCGTACCCTTTATCGTGCGGTTCCCCACGTCAATAGTAAGGATTCCGCCCGCCTCGGACCTGCTTATGTTCCCGAAAAGCTCGCCGCTCCAATCCGCGTCGGGAACCTTTTCCGATATAATCCGCTTAAAATCATCAACGCTGATATGTACCTCACTTATATATTTCGGCGAATATAAATCGCCCTCGCTCTCAACGCTTTGCAAATACGGTATATCCTCACCCCAAACATCCGCGGCGCGCTCCGTTCTGCCGGAGGATGTGGAATGAAAAACCGCTGAAATCGGTTCGCTGTTATACGTCATAATCTGATTTTTCGTGCCGTCAACCGCCTTTTCAATCTTTTTCCAATTTGAGTCCGCGCCGCCGCCCCAGCTTTTCTTGCGCTCCTCCTCGCTTATATACGCCTGACAGTGGGTTGAATCCGTGCATATCACCGCACCATTATGCTCCTCGGGAATATTTCCGTTTTCGGCGGCTTCTATATGCGAGTATAGGTATGTCCGCGCCGCGACCGCCTGCGCTTTGAGAGCCTCATTTTCAAAGTCGGCGGGCATTTCCGCCGCGACTACGCAAGTCAGATACTCGTCGATTTCCATTTCCTCTACTCTGTCCTCGGATTTTATATATACGCTTACCGTTTCCGCCGTTTCGTTTGTGCCGCTCAAAAGCGACACTATTATAAACGGAATAAACAAGGTTGCGAAAATAACCGCGACTATTACCAACAAAATTCGTTTCATGTTATCACCCCAAGTATTTTATGCGGCGAAACAAAGAAAAAGAACGCAAACCAAATCGTTTGCGTTCCGGAACTGTCGGCGTTAAAACCGCCGTTATTTTACATCGTTTGTGAAAATCTCCTTAGCGGAGGTCGCAAGACCGGCAAAACCTTGAATTTCCGACGGGATGATAATCTTTGTCGCTTTTCCGTCAGCGGCTTTTTCAAAGCTTTCAAGCGACTTTATCGCAAGGTACGCATCGGACGGAGAAGCCTCGTTGATTTTTCTTATACCCTCGGCAACGGCGGTCTGAACCGTAAGTATCGCCTCCGCCTCGCCCTCGGCTTCGCGGATTGCCGCCTGCTTCTTTGCTTCCGCGCGCAGGATTGCCGATTCCTTTTCACCCTCGGCAAGAAGAATCGCCGATTTCTTTTCACCCTCAGCTCTTAAAATGCTCTCGCGTCTTTCGCGCTCCGCCTTCATTTGACGCTCCATCGCGTCCTGAATTTCCGCCGGCGGCATGATATTTTTAAGCTCCACTCTGTTTATTTTTATTCCCCACGGGTCCGTCGCTTCATCAAGAATTGCGCGCATTTTTGTATTTACTGTATCGCGCGAGGTAAGCGTTTCGTCAAGCTCCAAATCACCGATGATATTTCTCAGCGTCGTAGCGGTGAGATTTTCAATCGCCATCATCGGACGCTCAACGCCGTAGGTAAAGAGCTTCGGGTCGGTAATTTGATAATAGACAACCGTGTCTATCTGCATTGTTACGTTATCCTTTGTTATAACAGGCTGCGGCGGGAAGTCCACAACATGCTCCTTGAGATTAACCTTCTTTGTAATCTTGTCGATAAACGGAATCTTAACATGGAGTCCCACGCTCCACGTTCCGTTATACGCTCCGAAGCGCTCAATAATATACGAGTGCGCCTGCGGAACAATTTTGATGTTCGCGATAATCAGTATTAACACCAATAAAATTAAAATAAATAAAATAAGCATTTTCATTCTCCTTTTGCTCTTACTATAAGCTTTACTCCCTCGATTTTTTCTACCACCGCGCTGTTGTTTTCCGGAATAACTGCGCCGTCGGCACTGCGCACGGTCCAAGTCATGCCGTTGAGCTTGCCTTCGCCCTCGCCCTTTTTATTATCCACGGTTTTCGTTATAAGTATTTCCTGACCGGCGAGGGAGTCAATATTGGTTTTTAATCCCTTTGCCTTAAGCTTTCTTACGGATAACGGTCTTAAGCTGATTAGCGCAAGCACGGATAATATCAAAAATACCGCCATCTGCACATTAAAGCCATAACCCAGATAATACACTATAATTCCGCCCACCGCGCCTATTGTAAACCAAACGCTGACAAGCTGATATGTCGCAAGCTCGAGAACCGCAAACACAACAATCGCGATAATCCAAATTAACCCAAGACTCATATGACCAACCCCTTTCACAGTCGGCAAAAACGCTCTTCGAATTATTCAAGCGCCACGGCTGAAACAATCCATCTAAACACATTATACAATTTAATATTCACTTTGTCAATAGATTATGTTAATATTGCGCAGAGATGCAATTGCAATTTTTTGGATTGTATCAAATTTTATTCGCGGCGCATATATTGATGTATGAAGTAAATAAACCGTCCTTACGGACGGAGAGGCTGTCGCTCTCAAATCGCGAAGCTTTAAATTAAAATTCAAGGGTGTGGTTTTATGGTAAATTTCTGCATGAGCGGCTGCGCAAAGGCGGCGGGGCTGACGGCTCTTGCTTTCTGTCTTGGTGTCATATCCGGTCTGTTCCTGCCGATATGCGCTCTGGCTGTTATTGAAACATTATTGCTTGTGCTTTTCGGCTGGCTGTGTCTTTTTAAGTGGTAAGGAGGAATTTTAAAATGAAAATCGTTGTTATGAAAATGCCCAAATGCTTAAGAGGAATCGTTAAGGCTATATTTAAAATGTAGGGTAGTCGGCTCAAGCCGCGCAAAACCGCAGGTGCTCAACAGCGTCCTTAAAACACTTCGGCGGCGGATAAATCAAAAATCCGCCGCCGAAAAAAAACGGGCGCTTCCGTCCCGCAAGGCACGAAAGCGTCCAGATTAAATTGTCAAATATCCGTACTTTTTTGTTCCGTATCCGCTGCTTTGGCATTCCCCTCAAGCTCCTCGACCACCGAGATATTCGTACTCTTGATGTGCATTCCGATTATTTCCGACACATCGGTTACGGTTACAAATGCGGACTCATCACCCGCTTTTATAATTCTTTTAACCTCCGCAAGCTCAATACGCGTTACAACACAGTACAATACGACCTTGCGTCCGCTGATAAGACCGGTTCCCTCAAGAAGAGTACAGGTTCTGCCGAGATTTTTGTACAGGCTGTCGGCAATGCTTCGTCCATCGTTTGTGATAATAATAACCGCCTTAGCCTGATCCAAGCCCTCCTCAACCATGTCTATGACCTTGAAGGTAATG
>JAJBTG010000032.1 GCA_020860985.1 Oscillospiraceae bacterium | reverse complement strand
ATCTGTATGTATTTAAGCCTTTAAGGTATTAAATTTCTTCGGGAGGGTTTGACATGGTAAACGATATGACAAAGGGCAGTCCCTTAAGACTGATTATCGCATTTGCGGTGCCTATGCTGATAGGCAATATTTTTCAGCAGGTTTATAATTTTGTGGACGCGGCGGTGGTCGGCAGATTTATCGGCGCGAATGCGCTTGCGGCGGTCGGCGCTACCGGCAGCATTATAAGCGTCCTCGTTTCTTGGATGATAGGACTTACAAGCGGCGGAGGTATCATAATTTCGCAATGCTTCGGCATGGGCGACTTCAAAAAGCTGCGCGAAACCGTAACGGGACTTATTTACATAGTTATTGCTATGTCGATTATTATTTCCGTTCTGGGCGTTTCCTTTTCAAAACACGTACTTCTACTACTCGGAACGCCCGAAAGCGTGCTTTCCGACGCGGTAACATATACCCGCATAATGTTTATGTTCCTCGGCGGAATGGCTTGCTACAACACGGCAAACGCAATCCTGAGAAGTCTTGGGGATTCGCGCACGCCGCTCTACGCGCTGATAATTTCCTCCGTGCTGAACGTATTCCTCGACTTGCTTTTTGTTGTTGTTTTTAAAGCGGGCGTTGCCGGAGCCGCAATCGCGACAATTATCGCACAAACCCTAAGCGCGGCTTTCTGTATAGCTCATATGATTCGCCACCGCGCGGAGCTTAACCTTGTAGGATTGAGTTTTAAAACAAGCAAGGAAATGATAAGCACAATTATCAAGGCGGGACTTCCCGGCGCGCTCGAAAGCTGCATGATTTCCCTCGGTACAATGAGCGTTCAGCGCCTTGTAAATTCCTTCGGCGCATCGGCGATGGCGGCATATACCGCATCGACAAAAATAGACAATATCGCGATAGCGCCAATTGTATCGGTAGCAAACGCAATCTCAATCTACACCGGTCAAAATACCGGAGCGGGAAATACGGACAGAATAAAAAAAGGGCTTTATCAATCCCTTGCGCTCCTTATATGCGCGTGCATTGTTATAACGAGCCTTATCGTTATATTCCGATACCAACTCCTGGGAATATTCCTCGACCCCTCGCAGGCATGGGAAGCTATAGAAATAGGCGGACAGTATTTAACAATCGTGTGCGTAGCGTACGTTGTGGCGGCGTTCATGAGATGCTATTTAAATGTTTTAAGAGGTGCGGGCGACGTAAATGTTTCCGCGGTTTCCGGCGTTACCGAGCTTTGCGGAAGAGTTCTTTTCGCGTATATGCTTGTGCGCCCGCTCGGAATTACCGGCATATGGATTGCAACGCCCATTGCATGGGCAATGGGCGCATTCATCCCGATAACCCGATACTACTCGGGTAAATGGATGACAAAGAAATTGGTTTGACGAGAATTAAGCATCTCTTTATCTTAGCTTTTTCTTGTATAACATTAAATAGCAAACCGCGGAAAGCGCCGCCGCGATGCTCCAGCCGACAGGCCATGACAGCCATATACCTATTTCGGAGTTAAGCGCATACGACAGTACATAAGCGAGGATAACCCTCAGCAGTAAATCCGCAAAGGTGGAAGCCATAAACGCTTTCATCTGTCCGGCACCTCTCAAAATTCCGTCAATGGTAAGCTTTATCGCCGCGATAAAATAAAACGGCGACGCAATCCGCAGAAACATTCTGCCGACATCTATAATACCGTTTTCACCGCTGTTTACAAATACCCTCATCATAGTGTTCGGGAATATAAAATACGCGGTGAAAAACGGCAGTGCGACAATTATCAGCATAATAAACGCCGCCTTCAGACCCTGAGGTATGCGGTAAAGCTTTCCCGCGCCGGTATTCTGCGCGGTATAGCTTGACATCGCGTTGCCGAGAGTGCCAAAGCTTGTTATTGCGAATGTATTCAGCTTAATCGCCGCGCTGTAGCCGGCTATAACATCCGAGCCGAAGCTGTTTACGCGGCTTTGTATAAACAGATTACCCACCGAAACAAAGCTTTGCTGAAGAATACTCGGCACAGCTATTCGAGAAATATTTCTAAGCATACGGAAAGAAAATTTCTTATATTTGCCGGATTTAATACTGCGTATTCTTTTAAGCATTACAGTGAATGCAAGCAAAGAGGATATACCCTGAGCGATAAAGGTCGCCCATGCCACGCCCGCGACACCCATGTCAAACACGATAACAAAGACAAGATCGAGTATTATATTCCCTACAGACGATGCTATAAGAAAATACAGCGGCGTGCGGCTATCTCCGAGCGCAGTGAAAACGCCCGTGCATATGTTATACAAAAATAGAAATATAAGTCCGGCTATGTATATATTAAGATAAACCTTTGAATCGGCGAAAATATTATCCGGAGTATTCAGCATACCGAGCATACCGCCGCAGGAAACAACTCCTATAACGGACAGCACCGCGGCAAGAACCACTATTGAAATTACGGATGTAAATATAGAGGTTTTCAGCTTTTCAAAGTTTTTCGCGCCGAACAGCTGTGAAATAACAACTGCCGCGCCCACGTTCGCACCTGTGGCGATTGCCATAAAAATCATCGTAATCGGATAAGAAGCGCCCACGGCAGCTAATGCCAAGGCGCCTATAAATTTTCCGGCTACGACACTGTCTACTATATTATAGAGCTGTTGAAATACCACGCTCAAAAGCATTGGTATTGAAAAGCTCCATAATACCTTGGAGGGTTTACCCTTTGTTAAATCAGTAATCATATTCCTCATTCTTTCTATTTTTTTTTCAAACTTTATTCCTTACCGTTCCAGCAGTATGTACAAAGCTTACATTCCGGCAAACCGATTGTTTCTATCATGTCGTCAAGCCTGTGATACCTAAGCGACGTAAAATTCAGCTTGGCGCAGATGTCGTCAAGCATCTCTTTGTAGTTTTGGCTTTCCGGGTCGGCGTAATCCTGCAAAAGCTCCTCAGATACATCGTCGCCCTCGCACTTTTGGATAACGCGCCTTGTAATCAAGTCAAGCTCCGAATTTGAACGCGAGAAATTCAGATACTTACATCCGAACAGAAGCGGAGGACAGGCGGGACGAATGTGAACCTCTCTCGCGCCGCTGTTATATAAAAACTCCGTGGTTTCTCTGAGCTGTGTACCGCGCACAATTGAATCGTCGATAAGCAGCAGGCTCTTATCATGAATTAATTCCTGCACGGGAATAAGCTTCATCTTCGCGATAAGATTTCTCTGGCTCTGATTTTAAGGCATAAACGAGCGCGGCCATGTCGGGGTGTATTTTATTAGCGGTCTTGCAAAAGGAATCCCCGACTGATTGGCGTAACCTACGGCATGAGCCGTACCGGAATCCGGCACGCCTGCGACTATATCCGGCTTAACATTATCGCGCTCCGCAAGCTTTGCTCCGCAGCGGTAGCGCATATTTTCAACATTAATTCCCTCATAACAGGAAGTCGGATAACCGTAATACACCCATAAAAACGAGCAAATCTTCATTTCCTCACCGGGAGGCGAAACCGTTTCCACGCTCTCCGGCGTTATAAATACAATCTCCCCGGGGCCCAGCTCCTTATAATCGCTGTAGCCGAGATTGAGATATGCGAAGCTCTCAAACAAAGCGCAGTAGCCGCAATTGTTTTTACCGATAATTATCGGCGTTCTGCCCAATCTGTCGCGCGCGGCATACATTCCTTCGGGAGTTAGGATAAGCATACTCATAGAGCCTTTTATAACGCTTTGAGCAAGCTTAATACCCTTTACAATATCGTCCTCCTGGTTAATAATTGACGCTACAAGCTCGGTCTGATTAATATTTCCGCCGCTCTGCTCAAGAAAATGCGGGTTGCCCTTTTTGTATGCCATGTCAAACAGCTCATCCGTGTTGCTGATAAGTCCGACTGTTGTAATGGCGAAATTACCCAGGTGCGAACGCACTATAAGCGGCTGCGGTTCATTGTCGGAAATACAACCTATTCCCGAATTACCCACCATCTCGTCAACATCATGTTCAAATTTTGTACGGAACGGTGAGTTTTCGATATTGTGAATGGCTCTGTTAAAGCCGTTTTCACCGTATACAACCATACCGCCGCGTTTTGTTCCCAGGTGAGAATGATAGTCGATTCCGAAAAATAAATCAAACACACAATTCTTTTTTGATATTACGCCAAAAATTCCTCCCATATTATGTCCTTTCCGCGCCACGCGCTAAATGTATAAAAACTTAAATCTATTCAATTTCAACCGGATATTTTCCGCTGAAGCACCCGTCGCAGTAACCGCAGTTAGCGTCGGGGATAATTTTCTTCAACGCGCCGATGCTCAAAAATCCCAAACTGTCCGCGCCGATAAGCTCCCTTATTCCCTCCATGCTGTAATTGCAGGCAACAAGCTGATCGCGCGACGGAACATCCGTTCCGAAGTAGCACGGCCACATAAACGGCGGTGCCGACGAACGAACATGAACCTCTTTAGCGCCGCTCTTTCTCAAAAGATTTACAATGCGCTTCGAGGTTGTTCCTCTTACAATCGAATCGTCAACCATAACGACGCGTTTCCCCTCAACGGTGCTTTTGAGAACATTCAGCTTAATCCGAACAGAGTTCTCCCGCATCGACTGCGACGGCTGAATAAATGTTCTGCCAATATATTTGTTCTTTACAAAGCCTATGCCGTAGGGAATACCCGATTCCTCGGCATAACCCATCGCGGCGCTCAGTCCCGAATCGGGCACGCCGACTACCACGTCCGCGTCAACCGGGTACTCCTGCGCGAGATACTTTCCCGCGAGCATACGCGAATCGTGCGCCGATTGCCCCTCTATTACGCTGTCGGGGCGGGCAAAATAAAGATATTCAAAAATGCACATCGTATGCGGATGCTTGTTTACATGGTCGGTTATCGAGCGAACCTCTCCGCCCTTTACAACCACAATTTCACCGGGCAGCAATTCACGTTCAAACTCCGCTCCTATGCTGTCAAGCGCGCAGGTTTCCGACGCGAAAATAATCGCCTTTCCCTTCCTGCCCATGCAGAGCGGACGAAAACCCCACGGATCGCGCACGGCGATAAGCTTTTGAGGGCTCATCACTATCATTGAAAACGCACCCACAAGATGGTCTATTGTCTTATTTACGGCTTCCTCAATGCTGCCGGTACTAAGGCGCTCTTTTGCGATTGTATAGGCTATCATTTCAGTGTCAGTTGTAGTCTGAAAAATCGCGCCCGTAACGCTCAGCTCCTTCATAAGCCTGTCCTTATTTACCAGATTTCCGTTATGCGCGATAGCTATATTGCCCTTACTGTATCTCAAAACAAGCGGCTGCGCGTTCTCGCGCATACTCTCGCCGGTCGTGGAATACCGCACATGACCGACCGCCATTGTACCTTCAAGCTTATCGAGAATTTCCTCGTTGAATACGTCATTTACAAGTCCCATATCCTTGTAATGAGAAATATCCCTGTTTTTGTTGACGGCGATTCCGCAGCTTTCCTGACCTCTGTGCTGAAGCGCGTAGAGTCCGTAATACGTACTTCTCGCGCAGTCGCCGTCCGGGTCATAAATCGCAAATACACCGCATTCCTCGCCTATTCTTTTATCCGTCATAAATTCTCTCCTTTTATATATGAATATCCCAGTTT
>JAJBTG010000257.1 GCA_020860985.1 Oscillospiraceae bacterium | reverse complement strand
CTATAGAGGCGGGGATATCTTACTTTTAGTTATATTAAAAAAGCTGAGAACATATCAAACTGCTCTCAGCTCATAGACAAAAACCCTGCGGAATTTAAATCACTTCCGCATAAATTAATTTTAAAGAACCGCTTCCCATAATTCCGGATGTGGGTTTGCAATAACCTCCGTGTTAATCAAAACGCCCTGCTCGGCGGCGATTCTCGCGCCCGCTTCAACGCCCGCCTTAACATCGGCAACGTCACCCGTCATCGAAACAAAGCACTTGCCCGCCATACCGCGTGCAACACGAACCTCTATAAGCTCAATATCGCCCGACTTAACCGCCGCATCGGCAGCCTCTATCGCGCTTGCAGCCGTAAATGTTTCAACAATGCCGAACGCTTTCTTTTCCGTTACCACGGCTGTTCCGCAGACAGCCTCATAAACATTATCACCGAGATTACCTATAACAAATTTATCAATCAGCGCGTCCTCCGCAACAAGCACCGCGCGGTCAACCGCCGCATGAATAGCGGAAAGCTCGCCGCCGACAATCGTAACAAACTTTCCCGGACATACCGAGCCGGAGCTTATAAGCGAAACTCCCGCGCTTTTTAGCATTTCATCGGTAACAACAATGCCCTTGGAAACATTCTTTACCTCAACCAATCCTATAGACTTCATTTTCATTCACCTACTTTTCTATAATAACAAACCTATCGGTTACGGCCTTTACTCTGCCGTTAATGCTTGAATGCATAGTTGTACCCAAATCCTCATACGGAGTCTGCGCGACAGCCTGACCAACCGTCACCGTATCGCCCGGCTTAACGATTGCCGTCGCAGGCTTTCCTACGTGCTGACGAAGCTCTATATAAACCGTATTCGGATTAAATTCAACATATCTTCTTTCAACCCTTGGCTTAACATACTTTCTTATTCCGAGCCTGTCTATAAGCACCGATGAAGAAACAAGTCTTGACGCGCGTTCCTCTCTGACCTTTTCGGGAGCCTTATTGTTTGTGCGTTTTAAACCGTGCTTTCCGAGAGAACCTTTAATCTCCATAGAAATTCTCTGCGGGTCAAGCATCTGCTGACAGCCTATTACCGTACATACTCCGCAGCCGCAGCAAAGAGCCGTCTGCAAAAAGCTCTCCGAGTCCGTAACCTCGCTGTGCGAAGCTGCGCGGACTGTTTTATGTACATTTATATTATATCCGAGCAGGTTTCTCGGGCACATATCCGAACACATTGTACAGTTACAGCACGCCGCCGAAGCGCGCTTTAAGGTCATCGACAGCGGCATTTTTTTACGCTGGATAATCGAATGGGATTTAGGAAAAATAATAAGTCCCTATGATTATTTTGTCTCAACGTCATTCTCAATATCAACAAGCTTACCCATCATAGGTCCGCCGTTTATGATTTCCTTATCTTCAATATTTGTATATCCCGCAATAGATAAAAGCTCGCTTATTTTTATTCCTATCGGAGCCTTTACCGTTATATCCTCCGGTACATCGCCGCCGATTGTTATGTACTTCTCCGTCACGGGAGTGCCCGCGGTAACCGCCTTATGGATATTATAAACGGTTTCCACGTTTATAACCATAACGCCCACCATTACCGGAATAGAACCCTCCGGAATAATTTTTCCGGTTGTTTCATAGGTCAGAACAACCTCATCGCCCGCCGGATAAATATCGGGAATCTCCTTGATTTTTACCTTTGTTCCCTCAAGTGACGCTACGATTTTCGCATCTAAAAGGTGCATATTCTTGCCCTTAATACCTATAATCGCTTCATCCGCGCCCATTGTGTCGATTAAAATATTCAACGTGTCAACAAGCGCCTGAAGATGATGCTCCAAAATATGATGGTCAACCATCAT
This sequence comes from Oscillospiraceae bacterium, assembly GCA_020860985.1. Taxonomy (GTDB): domain Bacteria; phylum Bacillota; class Clostridia; order UBA1381; family UBA1381; genus JALEPO01. Next base: position 3,796 of record JAJBTG010000257.1, on the reverse strand, counting down.
AAGAGGCTCACATTCCGCCGCGTTTACAACAATCTGCTTTACTTTATCCGAAAATTTTCTGTGCGTAGGGAAACCCGCGCCTCCCGCGCCGACAATTCCCGCTTCATACACAATTTTTTGAAGCTCCTCAAATACCATGATGCTTCCTCCCCAAATGAAATTATGCTTGCTTCTCGTCGAGAATTCCCACTATAACCGCGTCAACCGGAACATCCGGTTTTGTCAGTGCTTTGCGGGCGCTTGAGCCTTCGGTTATTATTACGTCCTCACCGATACCCGCGCCTACTCCGTCGACCGCCACAAGGAATTTATCGACCAATTGATTTTTCTCAATGCACTGCACAAGCATAAACTTATAACCTACAAGCGGTTCAAGCTTATGCGTTGAAACAATGCTTCCATATACTCTGCCTATAATCATATCTATTCATCCTCTATAGATGTTGTTTACTTATTTAAAATTCTGACGTAATCGCCCGTCTTTATCGCGCAGGCATTTGCGTCGTCCGTGTCAATGTGCATTTCGGTATTAAAATCCTCTCTCACGCGAACCTGCACGTTATAAAAACGCGTCGGCTTTGAGTTCTCAATTTCCACATCGACAATATCATTATCCTTAACATTATACTTTGCCGCGTCTGCGGGAGTCATATGTATATGTCTGTTTGCAATAATACAGCACTCATTTAAAAATACACTGCCCTTCGGTCCGACTAACGCCATCGGCGCCGAACCCTTTAACTCGCCTGAAGGACGAACCGGCGGACTAACCTTTAACTTAAAGGCATCTGTTCTTGAAATTTCGACCTGTGATTCCTTGCGGACAGGTCCCAAAACTCTTACACCCTCAATGGTGCGAAGCGACGGACTTACAAGCGTTACACATTCTTCAGCCGCGAACTGGTCGCCCATAAGCATTTTTTTCGGTGTGAGCTTATGCCCCTCGCCGAACAAGGTTTCCAAATCAGCCTGTGAAAGATGAACGTGCCTTGCGGATACGCCAACCTTAATCCCCTCGCTTGCTTCTTTCTGCTTTAATATATCAACAACTGTTTTCGCAATTAAACTCTCTAAATTCTTATCCATTTCCAATTTCCTCCACTGATTTGGTATGATTAGTTTAATTAAGATACCGCCGCAAAATAAAATTTTGCGGCGATACCTTTATGTTTAAAATTAAACTTCCGGCAAAATCTTTTCTACATCGCCGTGAGGACGCGGAATTACGTGAACCGATACCAATTCACCCAATCTTGAGCCTGCTGCAGCGCCTGCGTCTGTAGCCGCCTGAACAGCGCCAACGTCGCCTCTTACCATAACTGTTACAAGACCCGAACCGATTCTCTCTGTTCCGATAAGTGTAACATTTGCAGCCTTAACCATTGCGTCTGCCGCCTCGATTGCCGCTACAAGACCTCTTGTTTCTACCATACCTAATGCTTCTACTGCCATTGTGTTTTCCTCCTTATTTTTCCGGGCTTTAGCCCTAATTTACTTTGTTTTTTTATCTTAAAGCTCCAAGGCTTAAAGAACTGATTTATTCAGACCTCTTAGGTCTGCCGCGCCGCTTTGGTTTTGCCGGCGCTTCCTGTGCCGTAGGCTCCGCATCCGCCGCTTCTTCCGCAACGGTCTGCACCTTTTTAGGTGCGGCCTTTGCCGCGACCGGTCCTACATGAGTTCCCGCAAACTCCGAGGTTGCTTTCTTTTCGTTTTCCTCGTCAAGATGCAGGAATTTTAAAATTTCCTCGTGAGGTCTTGCGATAACCTGCGACGCCTTTAAGCTGTCATTGCTTTTAGCCGAAGCTATTCCCGCGTCAACCGAAGCCTGCACTGCCGTAAGCTCGCCCTTTACAACGATTGTTACCAATCTTCCGCCGAGCTTTCTCTCCGTTGCGACAAATTCCACATCCGCAACCTTAAGCATATCGTCAAGCATTTTAATCGCGTTTCCCAACGCGCTGACCTCAACAAGTCCCAATGAAAAATCCATAATCTCTACCTCCCCTTTTTAAATTGAAGGCAGGATTTTGGCGATGTCATCGTGCGGACGCGGTATAACGTTAACCGCGTAAACCTCGCCTATTTCCTTTGCCACCGCTTCGCCGGCCTCAACAGCCGTCTTAACAGCGTCAACCTCGCCCATTACCACTACATTTACAAGTCCCGAACCGATTTTCTCGGTTCCGACAAGAACCACGTCCGCGGCCTTTGTCATCGCGTCAGAGGCCTCAATCGCACCGGTCAGACTTCTTGTTTCAATAAATCCAAGCGCTTGCATATTTCCTCCTCCTTACGCGTTATTCGGTATATGTCCGACCTTATCCCTGCCCACGCTTACGCGCAAAGCCATTTTTTGAGCATCGTCGGTCGGACGTGCTATAACATATTTGTTTATAAGTCCCGAAACGCTCTCAGCCGCTTTCGCCGCAGCTTCGACACCCGCCTCGACAGCCGATACGCTGCCCTGTATTTTTACCGCCATGATAAGCGGCACTTCTACGCTTTCGGCGTTCGCCGGCTTGTTTGAATCAATCGCGATAACCTTAACGTCGGCAGCCTTTGCAGCCGCGTCCGCCGCGGTAATCGCCGAAACGAAACCGAACATTTCGATAATTCCTATTGCGTCATTCATATTTCATTCAACCCTTTCCTGAATTTGTGAGGATTAGATTAAGTCTTTTCTGACGTAAGCTATTTTCAGTCCCTTTTGAGCAAGATTTGTTTCCAAAGCCTCATTCATTTCTTCAAGCGGGAATCTGTGCGTAATCAATTCCTTAATCGGAAGTCCGATTGCGATTGCTCTCTTAAGGAAATCAAAGGTTGTAGCGTAATCTCTCAAGGTGTAAACCCATGAGCCTACAAGTGTTATTTCCTTTGAGCAAAGGTCAAAGTGCGGATTGATTGTAGCGTCGCCGCCGTTGATGAAGAAACCAAGCTCGCAAAGTCCGCCGCCGTTTCTGATGAAATGGTAAATATTGCTGTGAGCAACAGGCGAACCCGTGCACTGGAACGCGAAGTCGGCAAGATAGCCGCCGAACGCGTCTTGAACCGCGCCCGCAAGAGCGTCGATTCCCTTATGATTCATAAAGTTCACCGTTTCATTGGCGCCCATTCTCTTCGCGAATGCCAATCTCTGCTCGTTGCCGTCAACCGCGACAATGTTTTCAATACCCATTGTGCGAAGAACAGCGATACAGATAAGACCGATAGGTCCGCAGCCCTGAACGACAACTCTTGAGTTAAATCTCAAAATGTTTGTTGTCTTTGCTCTCTCAACAGCGTGTACAAGAACCGCGCACGGCTCGATAAGTATTCTCGAATCAAGGTCAAGGTCGCTTACGTTAAACACAGTAGAGCCGCCTCTGATAAGAATATAATCACTGTACCAGCCGTTTAGGTGGACATCGTCATCGGGGAGAAGTCCGTAAACGTCCGCGCCGCCCACGTTCTGCTTATTAAGGTCGAACATTGTAATGTCGGGATTGTCCTTAAAAATCATACAGGTAACAACCTTGTCGCCCAAATTAAGCGGCTTGCCGGCACTGTCAACCTTTACGTTTTTACCCATCTTAACGATTTCGCCCGTGCCCTCATGTCCGAGAACCACCGGAATAAGTGAGAACGGATCGTTCTTGTATTCATGAGCGTCGGTACCGCATACGCCGCAGCCCTCAACCCTTACAAGAATATCGTCGTCGCCAAGCTCGGGAATGGGATATTCCTGAATTTCAAAATGCTTAAGCTTTGTCGTCAACTCAACCTTTGCGGTGTTGGGAATTTCAAGGTGTTGACCGGG
>JAJBTG010000097.1 GCA_020860985.1 Oscillospiraceae bacterium | reverse complement strand
TCTTGAAATCTTTTTGTTATTTCAAGTGTCTACTCTAAGGGGATTATATCAAAAACGGCTCTTTTTCATTGGGGGGTGGTTAAGACGGCAACACGAAAATTGAAGCGTTACAAACCTACAAGGTTTATGACGGAAAACTCGCACTACGATAAAACAGCCGCCGATTTTGCGGTGGCATTTATCGAGCAGCTAAAACACACCAAGGGTGAATTCTACAATACTCCGTTTAAGCTCATCGACTGGCAGGAGCAAATAGTAAGGGATATTTTCGGAACAATCAAATCAAATGGGAAACGGCAATTTACCACCGCATATATTGAACTCGCCAAAAAAAGTGGCAAGTCTGAGCTTGCGGCTGCGGTTGCGCTGTATATGCTATGCGCCGACGGCGAGCAGAGAGCGGAGGTTTACGGCTGCGCGGCGGACAGAGAGCAAAGCTCGCTTGTGTTTGATGTTGCCTGCGATATGGTGAAGCTCTGTCCCGCGTTGGAGCGGCGGTGCAATATCCGTCCGAGCCGAAAGGCGATACAGTTTGAACCGACAAACAGCTCGTACAAGGCGCTGTCCGCCGATGTAGCTGGCAAGTCGGGCGTTTCTGTTTCGGCGCTGATTTTTGATGAGCTGTGGGTTCAAAAAGACAGAAAGTTTTTTGAAATGATGACCGTCGGCACATCGGACGCAAGAAAAAATCCGCTTCATTTCATAATTACAACCGCGGGAACGGACACAAATTCAATTTGCTATGAGCTTCATCAAAAGGCGGTGGATATAATCGAGGGGCGAAAAATTGACCCGACGTTCTACCCCGTTATCTACGGCGCGGCGCAGGATGATGACTGGACAGATCCTAAGGTGTGGGCAAAGGCAAATCCGAGCCTCGGAATTACGATTGATATTGAAAAGGTACGCGCCGCGTGTGAATCGGCGAAGCAGAACCCTACCGAGGAGAACTCGTTTCGGCAATTAAGATTGAATCAATGGGTGAAGCAGTCCATTCGTTGGATGCCTATGCAGAAATGGGACGACTGCACGTTTGGTTTTGACGAGGACGAGCTTGAGGGACGTGTTTGCTATGGCGGACTTGACCTGTCGCAGACCACGGATATTACCGCATTTGTGCTTGTGTTCCCGCCGAGGGATGAGGACGATAAATACATCATTCTGCCCTACTTCTGGATACCGGAAGAGAATATAGGGCAGCGTGTGAACCGCGACCACGTTCCGTATGATGTGTGGGAACGGCAAGGCTATCTTCAAACCACGGAGGGCAATGTTGTGCATTATGGCTACATTGAGAATTTCATTGAAAAGCTCGGTGAGCGGTTTAACATCCGCGAGATAGCTTTCGACCGTTGGGGCGCGGTGCAAATGGTGCAGAACCTTGAGGGTATGGGATTCACGGTTGTTCCGTTCGGTCAGGGTTTTAAGGATATGAGTCCGCCGACAAAGGAGTTGATGAAATTGGTACTTGAAAAGCAAATTGCCCACAAAGGACATCCGATTTTGCGTTGGATGATGGACAATGTATTTGTCCGCACAGACCCTGCGGGCAACATCAAAATGGACAAAGGCAAATCGACCGAAAAGATAGACGGTGCTATTGCGACAGTAATGGCACTTGACCGCGCAATACGCAATCAAGGCGTACCGCAGAAAAGCGTGTACGACGAGAGGGAGATTATTGTATTTTGAAAAATCCCTCAAAAAGCTTGCAATTCGCAATACATTATGCTATAATTGTCATACAAGAAGATTGTATAGGGAGGCGAAAATTATGTCAAAAACATCTACTATCTACGCTCGCGTCGAGCCGGAAATAAAGGAGCAGGCGGAAAATATCTTGGAACAGCTCGGTCTGCCGATGTCTAACGCTATCAGTGTTTTTTTAAGACAGGTAGTATTGCATAACGGGTTGCCGTTTGATATGAAGCTCCCAAGTGCAAATCCGGTATCATACAATGATTTAACGGACGCGGAATTTGATGCGGAAATGCAAAAGGGCTTTAATGATTACTCAACAGGTCGAGTTGTTCCCTCTGTTGCTACGAAAAAAACGAGCAAGGAATAGCGTGCATATTTCATTACAAATTCGCATATAATAAATATATTGTAATGAAAACTATTGACAATTTCATTATATAATGCTATAATTGCAGTATAGAGAGGAGTGTTGATTATGGCACAATCGGTAAATGTTAATTTCAGAATGGATGCCGATCTTAAAAAGAGCATGGAAGCAGTTTGCAGTGATATGGGACTTTCGATGACTACGGCATTCACTATCTTTGCGAAAAAGGTCAGCCGTGAAAAGCGTATACCTTTTGAAATTTCTGCTGACCCGTTTTATTCCGAGAGCAATATGGCTCATTTAAGACGCGGTATAGCGGCTCTTAACAACGGCAGCGGCACCGAGCATGAGATTATCGAGGTGGACTAATGCGTAAGATATGGTTTGACGAGGCATGGGATGATTATTTGTTTTGGCAGATGCAGGACAGAAAAACACTAAAGCGAATAAACTCATTGCTTAAGGATATAGAACGTGATAATTTTAACGGCATTGGAAAACCGGAGCCGCTTAAAGGCGAGCTTAACGGATTTTGGAGCAGACGCATTGACGACACGAACAGATTAGTATACCGCATAAATAACGGCGTACTTGAAGTGCTTTCGTGTCGGGGACATTATGATGATTAAGGATAAGCATCTCATTTGAGGTGCTTTTTTTGTGCAAAATTTCAGGAGGTACAAATGAGCATATTCGAATCATTTTTCAAATCACGCGATAAACCTAAAAACCACAGCGGTGACAGCGTCGGCGGAGGGCGGTTCTTCCCGTTCGGCAGAACGTGGTCGGGCAAAAGCGTCACGGAACGCACGGCTATGCAGATTACGGCGGTGTATGCCTGTGTGAGAATAATCGCCGAGACCGTGGCAAGCCTGCCGCTTCACGTTTACGAGTACACTGAAAGCGGAAAGGAAAAGGTATATAATCACCCGCTTTACCGCGTCCTGCACGATGTGCCGAACGATGAGATGAACAGCTTCGTAATGCGTGAGGTTATGATGAACCATCTGCTTTTGTGGGGCAATTCCTACTCGCAGATAATCCGAAACGGCAAGGGCGAGGTTACGGCTTTGTACCCGTTGCTGCCGGAAAAGATGGAGGTTGACCGTGGCTCGGACGGTAATATCTATTACACATACACCTCGGATAATCAAGGCACGTTCGTGTTTAAAAACGACGAGGTGTTCCATGTTGTCGGACTTGGGTTTGACGGGCTTATAGGTCACTCGCATATCGCGATGTGCAAAAATGCAATCGGCTTATCCATAGCCGCCGAGGAGTACGGTTCGAGCTTCTTTTCAAACAGCGGCACGCCGAGCGGAGTGCTTGAACATCCGGGCGTTCTGAACGACCCGAAAAAGCTCCGTGACTCGTGGACGGAGGCATACGGCGGCAGCGGCAACGCGCATAAAATCGCCGTGCTTGAGGAGGGCGTAAAGTTCACGCCGATCTCTATAAACCCCGCCGAAGCGCAGTTTCTTGAAACGAGGAAGTTTCAGGTGAACGAGATATGTCGAATATTCCGCGTTCCTCCGCATATGGTAGCCGACCTTGAAAAGTCGAGCTTTAACAATATAGAACAGCAAAGCTTGGATTTCGTCACAAACACAATCCGACCGTGGCTTGTGCGTATTGAGCAGACGATATTTCAGCAGCTTTTAACAGAGGACGAGCAGCAGAAATATTTCGCGAAATTCAACGTTGACGGACTTTTAAGAGGCGCGTTCCAAAGCCGAATGCAGGGGGTATTCAATCGGCATACAGAACGGCTTTATGTGTCCGAACGATGTGCGCGAATTGGAGGATATGAACCTTATCCCCGATGAGCTTGGCGGCAATAAGTTTATGTGTAACGGCAATATGACCGACTTGGCGAGCGCGGGAAATTGGAATAAAAAAGACGGAGGTGAAACCGATGAATAAATTCTGGAGATTTAAAACGGTTACAAACAAAGACGAGAACGATGTTGAAAGCACGGAGAACGTGCTTTTTTTAAACGGCACTATCGCGGAGGAGTCATGGTACAGTGATGACGTAACACCTAAAATGTTTCGCGACGAGCTGAACAAATACACCGGCGATATTACGGTGTTTATCAACTCGCCCGGCGGCGATGTTTTCGCGGCAAGCGAGATATACACCGCGCTGAAAGAGCATAAGGGCAAAATCACGGTCAAGATTGACGGCATAGCGGCGAGTGCCGCGAGTGTCATAGCGATGGCGGGCGATATGGTTAAGATGTCCCCTACCTCAATGGTTATGATACACAACCCGTCAATGCTTTTGTACGGCGAGGTATCGGAGCTTGAGCAGGGCATTGATTTTCTTAATGAAGTGAAAGAAAGCATAATAAATGCTTATCAGCTGAAAACGGGACTTTCACGAAGCAAGATTTCACACCTGATGGATTCGGAAACGTGGATGAACGCGAACGCGGCGCACGATATGGGATTTTGTGATGTCATTATGTATGCCGAGGGTGACGAGCCGACATCCGAAAATATGGTGTACGACAAAACCGCTATGGTCACCAACACAATAGCGGCGATGTGCAAAAAGCTGAAGCCTATCAAGAAAAACGACGGGGTTGACGCTAAGCAGTATGAAAAGCGATTAGAGCTTTTGAAATAATGAATGGAGGTCTATATTTGCGGAGCAAATATGAACCGGAATGAACGAAGAGAATGGAGGATACTTAAATGAGCAAGATTTTAGAATTAAGACAAAAAAGAACGGAGCTTTGGGAGAAAACCAAGAGCTTCTTGGATAATGCGAAGCGTGAGGGTGATGTATTGAGCGCCGATGATGCCGCAACTTACGAGAAAATGGAGGCGGACATTGTCGCAATGGGACGTGAGATTGACATCTTGGAGCGTCAGGCGGAGCTTGAAAAGCAGATGAACAAGCCGACATCAAATCCCGTACTGAACAACCCGCAGAAAGACACATCGGAAAAGGTCGGCAGAGCGTCCGATGAATACAAGGGCGTGTTTTGGCAGGCGATGAGAAACAAATATTCATATTCCGTGCAGGACGCTTTGCAGATTGGTTCCGACAGCGAGGGCGGCTATCTTGTACCGGACGAATTTGAGAAAACATTGATTGATAGCCTTACAGACGAGAACATTATACGCGGACTTGCGACAATAATCAAAACCGACAGCGGTGAGCGTAAAATTCCTGTTGTCGCATCTCATGGTGCGGCGGTTTGGACGGACGAATCCGCGGAGTACACGGAAAGTGATGACGTGTTCGGCGCGGTAACGCTCGGTGCGCATAAGCTCACAAGCATTATCAAGGTGTCGGAGGAACTTTTGAACGACTCGGCGTTCAGCCTTGAAACGTACATCGCGCAGGAATTTGCGAGACGCATGGCGGCGGCCGAGGAGGAAGCGTTCATTACAGGCGACGGAACGGGCAAGCCTACGGGACTGCTCACAAGCGGCGAGACGGGAGTTACAACCGCGAGTGCGTCGGCGATTACGGCGGATGAGATAATCGACCTCTACCACAGCCTGAGAACTCCGTACCGTAAAAAGGCGGTGTTCCTCGCGAACGACTCGACCGTAAAAGCAATACGCAAGCTCAAGGACGGTAACGGTCAGTATCTCTGGCAGCCGGGACTTCAAGCTGGACAGCCGGGCA
>JAJBTG010000061.1:5574-5800 GCA_020860985.1 Oscillospiraceae bacterium | reverse complement strand
AAATAAAAAAGGGGATAAAATTTATGTCATTTACGGATGTTTTAGTGAAGATTGACGATATGGTATGGGGTATTCCGCTTATCGTTTTGATTATCGCGGCGGGAATTTTCTTGACCGTGAGGGTCAGAGGCTTGCAGGTTCGTCATCTCGGCAAGGCTTTGAGATTTATGGTAAAGAATGAGGAGGACGGAGAGGGCGAGATTTCGAGTTTCGGCGCGTTATGCAC
>JAJBTG010000061.1:0-5564 GCA_020860985.1 Oscillospiraceae bacterium | reverse complement strand
CGCGCGACTATCGGTAGAGGCAATATAGTAGGCGTTGCCACTGCGATTGCGGCGGGCGGCCCCGGCGCGCTGTTCTGGATGATTGTCGCGGCGCTGTTGGGTATGGCAACAAAATACACGGAGGGCTTCCTTGCGATAAAATATCGTACCATAGACGAGGACGGTCACGTTCTCGGCGGTCCGTTCTACTATATTGAAAAGGGCATGGGCAAAAATTGGAAGTGGCTCGCGAAGCTGTTCGCACAGTTCGGAGTCTGCGCCGGACTTTTGGGTATCGGCACAATTACGCAGATAAACGGTATTTCGTCGGCAGTTCAAAATTTCTTTGACCCGCAGTCCGCGCATATAGCGTTCAGTATTGGTGACATGGAGTATTCATGGGCGGTCGTTGTCGGGGGACTTATCGTGACGGTATGCACGGCACTTGTTGTAATCGGCGGCATAAAGAGGATTTCGGGAGTATCGCAGATAGTGGTACCGTTTATGGCAATTTTGTATGTTCTGTTCACTGTTATGCTGCTCATATGCAATATAACTGAAATTCCCGCCGCAGTCAGCGAGATTATTCGGGGCGCGTTCGGCATACGTCCGATTGCCGGAGGAGCGCTCGGAACTATGATGATTGCAATGCAGAAAGGTGTTGCGAGGGGTATTTTCTCGAATGAGGCGGGTCTTGGCTCCGCGCCTATCGCAGCCGCAGCGGCAAGGACAAAGGATACGGTTCGACAGGGATTGGTTTCCATGACGGGTACGTTTATCGATACGGTCGTAATTTGTACAATGACCGGACTTTCCATAGTAATAGCCGGCTCATGGGCAAAGGAGGGTCTTGAGGGGGTGCAGATTACAACCGACGCGTTTCAGTCGGGACTTCCTTTTCCTGATGATGTATCATCGTTTGTGCTTATGCTATGCCTTACATTTTTTGCCTTTACAACGATTCTCGGCTGGGATTACTACAGTGAGCGCTGTCTTGAATATTTGACAAACAGAAATAAAAGCATTGTTAAGGTTTACAGATGGATTTATGTTCTTGCCGTGTTTATCGGTCCGTATCTTACAGTTTCGGCTGTATGGACCATCGCCGATATATTCAACGGCTTAATGGCTATTCCGAATATAGTCGCGCTGTTTGCGCTTAGCGGAGTTGTCGCAAGGGAAACAAACGCGTATTTAAAAAAGGATAGAGGTCTTACCAAATAGGGGAGGTAAGCATATTAAAACATTTGATGTTTTAAAGGCGTTAAAAATAAAACGAAAGCCGATGTTTCAGCGCGGAAATGTCGGCTTCTGTTCTTATTAATATATATACAACGGGTGAACGACCGCCATTCGGTCAATTCAATCCGTAAGGGATTTTTTTATTTGAATATTTGTTGGCAATATTTCCTGTGATTACAAGCCTTATCTCATTGATTCCGTCGGTTAAATACTCTCCGATGCAAAATCCTCGGTTGAAAAAGCTTGCTCCGCAAAATGTGCCGTTTACATAACATTCCGCCATTTCGTCGAATTTAACGCGCAAAAATTCATTTCGCGCACCCGCTTGCTTTTCATAACAAGCGGCATATGTTTTGGTAATATCCGCGCTGTTTTCCTCGATTAGTTTAAAATCCAATCCGTCTATCACGGTTTGCTCTGGCATCGCGGTATATTCGTTATTTCCGTCCATGTCGAACAATATCAGCAGACTTTCGCGCCGTTCCAAGGACAGGTCAATATACGTCCTGCCGTCTTTAAATATGCTCGGCATTTTATAATATTCGCCGCTCCACAAATCCATCGCCACGGGTGTTCCCGACAGCGGCATATCAGCCTTTACGCCGACATCATTCTCGCCCTCGTTTACGATAAAATACATATGCACTCCGCGCTTTATAAGATGGCTGACGCGTAAATCCTTTTCCGGTATGCTCGTGTGGAAATCGCGCTCGTCTATCTCGTCCGCGCTTTTAATTGACTTTATCGGGAGCGTTGTTTCGCCGATGATATATTTGTATTCATAGCCCACGATTTTCAGTCTGCCGTTTTCAGCGCGCGCGGAATTGAGAAGGCTGTACGGAAGATAATTAAATTCAATCTGCCTTTCATAAAGCTTCTTGACGCTCTCATACGGAACAGCTCCGCTCTCGCACAAAACCGCCGTTTTTGCGCAGTTTTCGGAATCCGTCATTATATACGACACTCTCTTGATGTAATCGGAGAACAGCTTATAATGCCGCCACCATATATTGTTCGGTCCGACATCGGGCGGGCGCTCGTCCTTGCGCTTTCCCGCCAAGCTGTAGTAAAACGCGTGCGGCACAAACATATTCACACCTCTCACGCCGAGCCAGTCAATGTACCATTTCATATCATCGGCTGTGAAATACCACGGTATATTTTCCCTTGAGCATACTCCGAAGCACTCATTCATATTTCTTCTCCTACCGCTATGTCTTGCCGCGTCGGACGAGCATTTTGCCTGCACCGAATGCACTCCGACCGTTCCTCCGTTCTCGGGCGATACCCATCTGAAAACGAGGTCCTGCCCGGGAATGTGGAAAAATCTTTCCTCGTCTATGTCGCCGCTGTCCTTGGGGTGTCCCATAAGCGCGATGCCGTGCGCACCACACCAATCATACAGCCGCTTGTAATACACATTATTTAGCCTTTCCCGAATAAGCCTTCCGTATATTTTTACTGTTTTGTTTTCCTCACCGTCAAACAATCCGCGCAGCTCTTCAGGCTTGCCGCCCGCGCGTATAATGTCATTTTCAAAACCGTCCGTCCACTCGAAATATCCAGCCGAGTTTCTGCCGAGAATACACGGCTCGTCGGTAAAAAAGCCGATAATTGTATTGCCGAAATATTCGCTGAACCGACTGTAATACGCGTCATGCGTAAGATTGATAAATTTATCGACCGCGTCCGGATTTAATATATCCGCCGAAAGCGGCGCGTTTTCCTCGCCGTCGTCCTCGCCGAAATGAATACCTCGTATCGTACCGCCGCATTTGCGGCTTACGATACAGTAAACGTCGTCACACTCAGTGAGAACCTTGCCTTAGTCGGGACTGTCCGTCAGTTTGATTCCGACCGACGCAAAATCGGGATTGCTCTTTACTACAAGTCCGTGCGCCGAGCCGGACGGATACATCGCCTCGTCATACAGCACAATGAGCATATCAAGCTCCTTTGCGGTTTTAACAATAAATCGTATAATATCAAAGTATTCCTCGGACAAATATTCCGTACTTTCGGGAATCCCTATTCTCGGGTGCAGTACAACTCCGTTTACACCCTTTTCGTTAAAGTCCTCAAGCTGACGCTTCAATTCCGCCTTGTCAAGCTTGTCGTTCAAAAACCAGAAGGGGATGGGGGAGAATTCCTTATTCGGATTTATAATCTCGCTTATTATTCTATTTATCATATATTCTCACTTTCTCCGCAGATGCTGCGCGGGCGCGACTAAACAGCCGTTGTTTTGTATTAAGCGCTTTTAAATCGCGTCGTATGCCTCGTCATTTACCGGCTCGAGCCATTCATTGCTGCCGCCCTCCGCAGGGATTTCAACAGCGATGTGGGTGAACCAACCGTCCTTACCCGCGCCGTGCCAATGCTTCACCTCGGGCGCGATATATACGACATCGCCCGGCATGAGCTTTCTTGCCGGCTGTCCCCATTCCTGATAAAATCCCTCGCCGTCGGTGCATAGCAAAAGCTGTCCGCCCTTGTGGTGTATGTGCCAGTTGTTGCGGCAGCGCGGCTCGAATGTCACATTGCATACCACAACTCCGGGGGTGTTAAGTACCTTTAGATAGCTGTTTCCGATAAAATACTGCGCGAACGCGTCGTTCGGCTCGCCCAAGCCGAAAAGCGAATCGCTCTCGCCCAAGCTGTCCTCGGCGTAAACCTCGCGCACCATCGGGAAAACCGCCCACGCGTTCGGCCATCCGACATAGAACGCGATATGTGTGATGATTTCCGCCATTTCCGATTTTGTTATGCCGTGATTTTTTGCATTTTGAATGTGGTATTTCAATGAATTGTCCGTGATTCCCTTTGAGATAAGCGCCGTTACCGTAATCATGCATCGGTCGCGGAGCGACAGTTTATCCTCTCTTGACCATACCTCGCCGAACAATACATCGTCGTTAAGCTCGGCGAATTTCGGAGCTAAATCTCCTAATGAATTTCTGCCCGCAGTTTGCTTTACCATTTTATTGCCTCCTATATTTTTTTATTCTATTATATACCATTTCCGCACAAATGTCCAATGCTTATGTTAAATATCATGAAATGCTTCGCGGGCATTACGGGCTATGGGAAAGCGTTATTTTCGATTCAAATTTTTTAGAAAAAAAGTCTTGACAAACGGTAGATTATTTGCTATAATAATCATGTTGTTTGCAGATGTGGCGGAATTGGCAGACGCGCTAGACTTAGGATCTAGTGTCACCGACGTGGGGGTTCAAGTCCCTTCATCTGCACCACCGGCGGCAATTCTTGAATTGCCGCTGAAATTTGGAGAGATGTCTGAGTGGTTGAAAGAGCCGGTCTTGAAAACCGGTGACGGTTCCGCCGTCCGCGGGTTCGAATCCCGCTCTCTCCTCCATTTAAAGTTTAATACCGGTACTTGCATACAAAGCTGATTGCGGATTAAATCGGCAGCAATTTGTACTTAAGTATGCATTTTCTTTATGGAGAAGTACTCAAGAGGCCGAAGAGGCGCCCCTGCTAAGGGTGTAGGTCGGGAAACCGGCGCGAGGGTTCAAATCCCTCCTTCTCCGCCACCGAGAAATGGCTTAAAACCTATGGTTTTGAGCTATTTTTTTTATTCTTTTCTAACGCTTTTGACTACTTTTTTCTAACACTTTCACAATTAAATGCCGATTGCCTTTGATAATGCCTGCACATTTTCAGCCTTTGCCACATTGGAACGGTGTATATAAATTCGCTCCGTGGTGCTTGTCTGTCCGTGCCCTAATTGAATTGTTACATCTGCAAGCGGCGTTCCGCTTTCAAATAACAGGCTTGCTACAGCGTGTCGGTAATCGTGTACTCTGCAAGGTGGTAAACCGATTTTATCTGTCATTTTGCGAATGATACGGTTAATACTGTTTGGATTGTAAACGCTTCCGTCCGCTTGCCTTATGACATAATCATAATCATAGGTTTTGTAGCAATCGCTCAAAAGCCTTTTATTTTCTGCTTGTTGCGCTTTTTCGGCTTTAAGCATATCAATTACCTTTTGCGGCAGGGACATTGTTCTGATTCCGTTTTTTGTCTTTGGCGTTGTTAAATGCTCCAAAACCTCTTTTTTAGAGCCTGTGCGGTTCTGACAAATATGTATGGTGTTATTTTCCAAATCGACATTGTCCCAAGTCAAAGCTAATAATTCACCTTTTCGACAGCCTGTGAACATTTCAAGATACAAAAACAAACACGCCTTGCTTTTCGTTTCCTCCGCATATGATAAAAGCATTTTTATTTGTTCGGCATTATATATTGTCGGTGTAAATTCTTTTGTATCATATATAGGTAATCTGCTCCGCTCTATAAAATTATAATTTATAAAATCA
>JAJBTG010000009.1 GCA_020860985.1 Oscillospiraceae bacterium | reverse complement strand
AAAAGCTATTAAACCCATTAAAATCTTTACTTACATTTTTATTACCTCCAATAATCATTTTTTATTTTTAACGCCCTCGGGCGTCAGTCAACATTATTTATCCTTTAACGATACAAATTCCTTGCCCCTGCCCGTAAAATAACGGCTGAACATCTCGTAATACTCCAGACGAAGCACCTGTATACCTACAATTAGTCCCTCCAACGCCATTACGAGTACATTACCTATTATGCTTACAATAACGCCGCCTACTCCGCCGCCGCCTGCAAGCACCGCCACAACCATCATCATGCCGACATGGACAATCGAGAACGCTCCTATTCTTAAGAATGACAGAGTGTTTGTAAAGAAGCTCAATATAACCTCGAACATCTTAAACAAATTCTCAACATAGAACATTCCGTCCTTGGGGAGCCAATTTTTCTTTCCCACAACAAGCTTAGAAAGCGGCTCACACATATACATCGATATTACCGACGCAATAATCAATACCGCGAATATAACATTCGGAACACCCAAGCTGAACAGCATATTTAAAACCAACGCAAGTATGGAAACATAGAAAACTATTCCCGCTATGCCGTTGTGTCCGAATATCATCTCGCCCTTATCCCGTCGTTTATACGCATTTATAACATTTAGCACCATGCCGAATATGATTATCAGCGCGCCGATTGCTATTGTTGCAATAAGCATCGTAATTGCCTGCTCCATCGGACGAACGGGAGTAGTGTTCAGCAGGTTCGGTATTATTTCTTCGTTTCCGAAAAAGCTTCCGTATACCACTCCGAATATTATACCCGAGAGTCCTACCCAGCCTACTATTCCGCCCAAGTCCCACTTTTTCTTTTTGTACAGGATAAATCCCGCTATTGCCAAAATAGCCGCCTGACCTACATCGCCGAACATTATACCGAAGAAAAGTATATATGTTATCGCAAGAATGGGCGTCGGGTCTATTTCCTCATAGCTTGGCAGACCGTACATCTTTACAAACATCTCGAACGGCTTAAAGACCGGATTATTCTTAAGCTTTGTCAGCGGCTGCATATCCTTTACATCCGACGGCAGAGCCGAATAGAACATTACTATGTCGCCCGAGTCCGTGATTTCCTTTTCAAGCTTTGCCGCCTGCTTTTCATCCATCCATCCGCCTACATAAAAGAACACGTCGCTATGTACCGCGTTCCTTCTTATCTCCGAAAACTGATGCCGCTTCTTCGCCAGATTGTATATTTGACAAATCTGACCGACAGAATCGGAAAGCATTTGAGCCGTCTTTGCGCTCAACTCGTCTATTTCCTTTCGATATGCCTCGTTCTCCTTTATCAGCCGCTCCTTTATCTCGCTCGGCGTGCCGACATAGCTGTCCGGTATGGTTACACTCTCAAAGTACAAAGAGCTAAACACATCGTCTATCTTCTTCATCTTCGAAAGAGGCACAAAATAAAATCCCCAAACATCCGTCAAATCCTCGGCGGTTTTGACGAAAATAACCTCAAGGTTATCCAAATATGTTGTGAGTGTTTTGTATCCCGCTTTCGGAATATGCCCGAACTGGAATTTAATAAACTCAAATTTAATAAGCTTTGACAAATCAACGTCCGCGCCGAGCATCAAATCAAGCTGAGATATTGCGATATCATTCGCATTTATGCGCTGCTCCAGAGCATCGGACTGCTTTTTTTCAGAATCTATCTGACTGTCTATATCATTGAGATAGTCCCTCATCTGCTCAAGCGTCGATGTATCGGGCGCTATATCGTTATCCGCCTGATAATTCGCCAGCTTCAAAATACTCATAGCTCTCTTCGCCAAAGCGTCATACTCATTGGTATCCTCGAAGCTTTGCAGGTTCTTGCGGTTTGAAAGAACCGCCATTGCCTTTTCAAGATGAATATCTCTGCCGTAAATGTATTTTTCGACCATCTTGTCAAAATCGCTTATTTGACCGGAAATCGTTACAGATTTCATCTTTGTTATTGACATCTTGCTCCTCCTTTTATTTTATGGTTATATGCTCACGAATGGAATCGGGGTTCTGACTGTACCTTATTCCCTCTATGATAGTAACAATCTTTTTAATTTCTATCTCCCGCAGCGTAAGATACTCATATACCGCCGCCATTGAATCCGGATGATTCACAAATATATTTTTTGCGAGCCTATATGTTATACGGTTATAGTTTTCCTCCACAAACGTACCCTTTTCAATACCGTCGAATAAACCTCCGTACACAGTTCCGCGAGCGATTTCTACCATTTCGTCAACGGTTTGTGAGTTTACCATCTGCTTAAAGACCTCCTCGCTCAGCCTATAACGCACAGGCAGCAGATAGGTAAAGATTATTTCGTTCGCGAAATTGAAATATTTCTTTCCGCGGTAAATCCACATCATGTTAAGCATATCTATCTTTGTTCCCATGTGCTTCTTTATAAGCTCCCGCTGCGACTTGTCAAAACGCAGATTTATGGTTTTCCATACTCCCTCATAGTACATAGCGTCAAGCATCATGCCCATCGAGAAAAAGTCCGCGTTAAGGTTTACCGCTCGCTGCAAAGCCCGATAATACGGGGTGCCCTTGCACGCCTCCGCGCAGTCGGCAAGCGACGTCGCGTTACGCATTATCTCACGGTTTATTTTTGTATGCGTATTGAAAAATGCCTCAAATCGGCTCTTGTCAAAATCATTGCCGCTCCTCGCTTCATGCATGTAAATATATCGTATCTCATGCTTGAGAAACTCAAGCTCATGGCGCATAAACCAAAACTGCATAAACTCGCGCTTTGAATGATCCAGAAAATTATAAAGACGCACATACTCGTCAACCAAATTCTGTACGATAAGGATTTCTATCGCACCTCTGTGAGCCTCGCGTTCGTCGACATCCGCAAGGATTTCCGAATAACCCTTTGTGGACTTTAAGTAGCTGCAAATCTCTCCCACGCTTGTTTTCGACAGAAGCTCTTCAAAATCCTCATCCGTAAGAAAATCGGCGTGCATTGCTTTAAGCTTAGCGGCGATTGCGCTGTATTGAACCTCCACCTAAATACACCTCTCTTATCCTCCAATGATGCTGCCGACAATTGTGTCTATCCAATTTTCTTTTTTCTCATTGTATTTCTTTTCCAGAAGCGCAATGCTTTCCTCGGTATTCTTTCGGATTTGCTCAATTCTTTTTTCGGCGTCCTCGTCCTCGATTGAACGTATGGTTTCGCCCTTTATCTGCGCGCGGCGCTCAATATCGGCATGAAGCTTTTTCGTTTCCTCCTCGATATTGGCGTCAAGATTTTTATCCGCTTCCTTAGCATCCTTTATTATTTCCTGCGCCCTCGATTCTATATCGATTATTTTCATAATCAAGTCTTCCATTATCAATCACCTCTTTTTTAATCATCTGCCCGCTTAATTTTTAAGACTCTGCAACGGCGCCGGTATACGTCCGCCGCGGGCGATAAAGTCCTCGCTTGAATAGCTCTTGACCGGCATCACCGGTCCCGTACCGAGCAAGCCGCCAAATTCAACAACATCTCCTTCCTTTGCGCCCGGTGCCGGAATAATCCTTACCGCGGTCGTCTTCGAGTTGACCATACCGATAGCCGCCTCATCCGCGATAATAGCCGCTATTGTCGATGCCGGAACATCGCCAGGTACGACTATCATATCAAGTCCGACCGAGCATACGCAGGTCATAGCCTCAAGCTTTTCTATTGTTAAAGCGCCGATTTTCGCCGCCTCAATCATGCCTGCGTCCTCGCTCACCGGAATGAACGCGCCGGAAAGACCTCCCACATATCCCGATGCCATAACTCCGCCCTTTTTAACCGCGTCGTTAAGCAGCGCAAGAGCGGCGGTCGTACCGTGCGTTCCGCACTTTTCAAGACCCATTTCCTCCAATATATAGGCAACGCTGTCGCCCACTGCCGGAGTCGGCGCGAGCGATAAATCAACAATTCCGAACGGAACGTTTAAACGCTTTGAAGCCTCCTGCGCGACAAGCTGACCCATTCTTGTTATCTTGAACGCGGTCTTTTTTATCGTTTCGGCAACAACTCCGAAGTCCTCGCCCCTTACCTTTTCAAGCGCGCATTTTACAACTCCCGGTCCCGAAACACCGACGTTTATAACACATTCGCCCTCGCCCTCGCCGAGAAATGCGCCCGCCATAAAGGGGTTATCCTCGACCGCGTTGCAGAATACAACAAGCTTCGCGCACGCGAATCCCTGCGTATCGGCTGTAAGCTCAGCCGCCCTTTTGACAATATCACCCATCTGCTTTACGGCGTTCATATTAATTCCCGCTCTCGTAGAGCCGATGTTCACGCTTGAGCAGACAAGCTCGGTGGACTTCAACGCCTCCGGTATAGATTCAATCAACACTCTTTCGCCGTTTGTATAGTCCTTATGCACAAGCGCGGTATAGCCGCCGATAAAATTAACCCCGCATTTTTTTGCCGCCTTATCAAGAGTTTTCGCGATTTTAACGCATTTTTCCACTGTCGGGTTTTCCAAAGAGTCAACCAGCGTCGCAATGGGAGTTACGGATATTCGCTTGTTTATGATGGGGATTCCGAACTGCTCCTCTATATCCTCGACCGTTTTTACCAAATCCTGGGCATATAATGTGATTTTATCATAGACCTTGCGGCAGACCTCGTCAACATCAGGTCCCGCGCAGCTTTTCAAGGATATTCCCATTGTAATCGTTCTTATGTCAAGGTTTTCATTTTCTATCATATTGATAGTTTCTATTACTTCAAACGGATTAATCATTTTTACCCTCCATTATGCCTATATTCTATGCATCGATGTGAAAATTTCCTCGCGCTGAACGTGTATCGAAACCTCCAGCTCCTCGCCTACCTTATTGAGAATTTCCGTAATATCCTGAACGGAAACATCCTTGCTGCGAAACTCAACAAGCATAATCATCGTGAACATATCCTGCATAATTGTCTGGGAAATATCCTCGATATTTACATCGTTTTCATAAAGAGCAGTGCTGACCTTAGCGATAATACCTTTTTTATCCTTTCCTACTACAGTTACAACCGCCTTCATATTTTTATCCTCCTGATTTTAATTTCTTCTTTGTCTTAAAGCCTCATACATAAGTATGCCTGCCGCAACCGAGGCGTTTAATGAATTAATTTCACCGTTCATCGGAATCTTCGCAAGAAAGTCGCAGCTCTCCTTTACGAGCCTGCTTATTCCCTCTCCCTCGTTTCCTATTACAAGTCCCAGCGCGCCTCTTAAATCCAGATTATACATTTCCTCGCCGTCCATATCCGCCCCCGCAATCCACATTCCGTTTTTCTTTAAGGCTTCTATGGTGCCGGCTATATTGGTAACCTTTGCTACCGGAGTATATTCAACCGCTCCGGCTGAGGTTTTGGCAACCACGCTGTTAAGTCCCGCGCTGCCGCGCTTTGGAATAATTACTCCGTGCGCACCAACACAGTTCGCTGTTCTTAAAATCGCCCCGAGATTATGAGGGTCGGTAATTTTATCGCATATTATTACAAACGGCGGCTCGTTCCTTTCCCGCGCCCGCGTCAAAATATCCTCGACGCTCACATACTCGTATGCGCTTACATAAGCTATAATACCCTGATGGTTCTCTCCCTCCGCAACCGCGTCAAGCTTAGCGGAGTCAACCTCTTGTATGGGGATTTTGGCATCCTTTGCTTTCCTTATAATCGGCACTATCGAGCCTTCATACCTTCCCTTTTTTATAAGTATTTTATCTATTGAGCGCCCCGAGCGAATCGCTTCAAGGACAGGGTTCCTGCCTATAATCTTATCC
>JAJBTG010000280.1 GCA_020860985.1 Oscillospiraceae bacterium | reverse complement strand
CAGTTCAAAGGCGGGGGACTTCTTGCTTTTATTTATTCCACTGTTCCGCCGCCGAGGACTATATCGCCGTTGTAGAACACGACAGCCTGTCCTGGAGTTACGGCTCTTTGCGGTTCGTCAAAAATCAGCCTTACGCGTCCGTCCTCAAGCGGACAAAGCCTTGCCGCCGCGGGCGGCGCCTGATAGCGCACCTTTGCCGTTATTTTCATATCCGTATCCGGAGCCTCGCCCGAAATGAAGTTTACGTCACACGCGGTAAGCTCGTTTGAAAATTCCATTCCCTTTTCGCCCAAAGTAATTGTATTATTATCCGCATCTATTTTCATAACAAACATCGGTCTGCCGTAAGCGCCTATTCCCTTTCGCTGACCTATCGTGTAATATATAAGTCCGCGGTGCTTTCCTATTACGTTTCCGTCCGCGTCCAGAATATCGCCCTCCTTTGGCTCATATCCCGAATAATCCGTAATAAACCTTGCGTAATCATCATCTTCAACAAAGCATATTTCCTGACTGTCCGGCTTGCTCGCAACGGCAAGTCCAAGCTCCTCCGCTTTTTTTCTTACCCAATCCTTATTATAATCACCGAGCGGCATAAGCGTGTGCGCAAGCTGCTCCTGCGTGAAATTATACAGCACATAGCTTTGGTCTTTCTTTGCCGCCGCGCTTGTGCGCAAAATATACTTGCCGCTCCCGCCCTTTTCAATCTTAGCGTAATGTCCGGTCGCGATATAATCGATTCCCATCGCCGTTGCTTTTTTCAAAAGCGCGTCAAATTTAAGATATTTGTTGCAGGCGATGCAGGGATTCGGGGTTCTTCCGTGAATATATTCGTCCACAAAATAATCCACCACCTTGTCGCGGAACATATCCTTGAAATTCATCACATAAAAATCTATTCCGAGCTTGTCGCATACGCGCCTTGCGTCCTCGACCGCACTTTCCGCGCAGCAGCCCTCGTGCTTTGCGCCGCAGCTGTCCGAATATGTCCAAAGGCGCATTGTCGCACCTATCACGCGGTAGCCCATATCCTTTAAAAGCGCCGCCGCAACGGAGCTGTCAACTCCTCCCGACATACCTATAAGCACACTTTTCTGTTCCAAAACGTATTCCTCCTCAAATATTAAAGCGGTATCCCACACCCCATATTGTTTCTATGTATTTTTCGCTTTCGGTATTTATCTTGTCGCGGACGCGCTGAATATGCACCGTTACCGTTGACACATCGCCTATCGCGTCCATACCCCATATCCTGTCGAACAGAACGTCCTTTGAAAAGGTGCGGTTTGGATTTTCCGCGAGGAATAGGAGCAAATCGTATTCCTTTGCGGTAAGCGAAATTTCCTTATCGCCGACAGTGACTTTGTGAGCGTCCTTGTCTATGGTAAGCGAACGGACAGTGATTACCCTGCCGTTGCCTTTTGTCAGCGCATCGTGGCGGGAAATATGCGCCTTAACCCTTGCCACAAGCTCACTCGGCGAAAACGGCTTTGTCATGTAATCGTCCGCGCCGAGTCCCAGCCCGCGTATCTTGTCTATATCGCTGTTTTTTGCCGATAGAAATATTACCGGCGTTTGTTTCTTTTTGTGCAGCTCGGAAATAATTTCAAAGCCGTCCATTCCTGGCAGCATTATATCTATTATTATAAGGTCAAATTTCTCCATGAGCGCCTTTTCAAGTCCCGCCGTTCCGCGCGAGGCTATGCAGCACTCAAAGCCGTTTATTTCAAGATAGTCGCGCTCAAGCTCCGCTATCGCGCTGTCGTCCTCTATTATTAATACTTTTTTCATTTTTTCTCCTTTTAGGGCGTGCGCGTCCGCACGCCGCCCAAAACTTCGTTTTGGTCAATACGGAATTGTTGCTCGTTTATAGCGGTCGGCGCCCCGACGACCCGTTCCGTAGGGGGGCGCCCATTGGGCGCCCGCGGGCGGGCAATGCCCGCCCCTACAGCACTTGTACCGCCCCGAGCGTAAAGCGCGCGGGATGCGGAAAATTAACCAGCCGCGGGCAAATACACCACCGCCGTGGTGCCTTTACCCAATCCATCACTTTTGAGCCATATTTTGCCGCCGTGCTTTTCCACAATCTGCTTCGCTATACCCAGTCCCAGACCACTGCCCTTTATGCTCCGAGAACCGTCCACGCGGTAAAATCCATCGAACACATTTTGCAGTTCCTTTTCCCCTATTCCTATCCCGTTATCGCTGATATACACATACACGCCGCCGTCGCGCGTGAACGTCGTTATCTCCAGTGACGGGTTATCCTCTCTTTTATATTTAACCGCGTTATCCGCGAGATTTGCAAAGACACGGCTCATTTTCTCGCGGTCAAGCTTAACATACGCAATGTCGGCTGAAATATTATTTATCAGCTTAATATTGTTCTTTTCAAAATCAAGCCTGTAGTCCTCCAAAAATTCATTCACAAAAGCGTTTATATCCGCCGTTTCAAAATTGAACGTCAGCCTTGAAAGCTCCAGATTGGAGAACGTGGACAGATTATTCACCATATCGTCTATGACCTCCGCCTTTGCGTGTATCGTGTCGAGATAACGATTCATTTTTTCGGGCGTGTCGGCAACTCCGTCACGTATTCCTTCGATATAGCCCTTTATGGACGTTATCGGTGTTTTCAGGTCATGAGATATATTCGCAAGCAGCATACTGCGTTCCTTCTTCATACACTGCTCGTTTTCCTGCGCTTTTTTAAGCTCCCTGCGCATAGTGTCAAAATTATTGCACAGCATATCAATCTCATCGTAATTACTGCCCATAAACTCAAAATTCAAATTTCCGCCACGTATATAATCCGCCGCACGGTCAAGCTCGTTTATCGGATTTTCAATGCTTTTTGACATAAGGCGCGTCATAACGGTTGTTGACAAAACAAGAATAAGAGCGCATATCGCCGCCCATAAAAGCATATACCACAGTGCTGCGGGATTGCCCCTGAAAAATTCTCCGACAGCCTCGGAAAAAACCTTCGGGTCAATCAGCGCGGCGCGCGGAATGTTCAACTCCTCCACCGGAAATTTTAATATGAAAATTATCAGAAAACACACCGAAATAACACCTATCAGGAGAATAGGCGTTATCAGCATCATAATGTTGTAAACCGCAAATTTGTTTTTTATTTTCATAGTTATGTATATTATGGTTTTCGTGGGTGTAGGTTTGCGCCGCAAGTTTTTCGTAGGGGTCTGCGCCTCAACGACCCGTTTCGTAGGGGCGCCCAATGGGCGCTCGCGGGCGGGCAATGCCCACCCCTACAACTGCAAATGCCACTCACTCCGTAGGGGTCAGAGCCACAGGCGACCTGTTTCGTAGGGCGCCCATTGGGCGCACGCGGGCGGACTAATAATCTTTTCCATCAAATATTATATACGATAACGTATACAAAATCAAGACTGAACCGAACAAAATACCAACCTTTGAAAGCAGCGCGCCGAGGGGCAGGAGGGAGCCTATCCAAATTTTATGCCACTGCGAGTACGCCGTGAAAATCATCTGTCCGGCGGGGGATACATAGTAATTAAGATATTTAAAGAATATGTATACCGCTATGCACAAAAGCATCGCAAGAGTCGGACTTTTGGAAAGCATATTTATAAACACCGCCATCGCCACCAACGCAAGCACGGGCACCATATCCACGACATACGCCGCAAGTGTCTGCGGCACGTATGCAAGGGAATTGCCTGAAACCATCTGAACCGCCAAGCAGATAACGAACATTGCCAATATCGTCATGCAGCACAGCAAAAACACCGCGAGAGATTTTGACGTCATAACCTTAAACCGCGTGAGCGGGCGCATAAGCGACTCCTTAAAGGTATCCTCCTGCACCTCGCTTGCGAACAAGTCCGTTACCGCCATAAACACAATGAGCGGCACAAGTATATCAACCACAAATCCGAGCATCTCCGTAATGAGATTGCTCTTTATAACAACCTCCCCGTCCGACACCTTTGCAATCATAACATTTCCGCCCAGGCGCAGTATACACACAAGAGCGCCGATTATACCTATAACAATATATTTTTTCTTTCTGAGCAGCTTTGATAATTCATTTTTTGTGTTCAAAACAAGCGTTTTCATATTACCACGTCACCCCTTTTATCCTTTACCACCGCCAAAAAATAATCCTCCAGCGACGGGTGCAGCCTGAGCGCGTCCTCCGTTGACGAGAACGCTATAAGCTCGCTTTCATACATAACCGCAACCTTGTTGCAGGTCTTTTCTATCTCGCTTGCCATATGGCTTGAAATAAGAAACGTCACACCCTTTTCCTCATTGAGCCGCCTTATAATCTCGCGCACCTCAACAACTCCCTCAATATCAAGTCCGTTCACGGGTTCGTCCAAAATAATAAGCTCCGGTTCGGACACGAACGCGATTGCCAATCCCAAACGCTGTTTCATACCCAGAGAAAACCTGCCCGCTTTATCGTCCTTATATTGCAGAAGATGCACGGCTCTTAAAGTATGCTCTATGCGCTCCTTTGTCAAATCGGGATACATAGCCGCATGCATTTTCACATTTTGGTACGCCGTCAAATCCTTATAGATTGCGGGCGATTCGATAAGCGCGCCGGTTCTGAGCATTATTTTTTCAAAATCGTCATGCAGATTCATTCCGAAAATCTTAACAGCGCCCTCCGCGCGTACAAGATTCAATATCGCTTTCATAGCGGTGGTTTTGCCCGAACCGTTGGGTCCGAGCAATCCCAGTACATCTCCCTTTTCCACCGTCAGCGATATGTTTTTTATGCCGCGGTTGTCTTTGTAAAGCTTTGTCAGATTGTTTGTTTCGATTACATTCATTTCACGTTACCTCTTATTCGGTTATGACTATTGACATAGCCTCGTCATTTCCGCCGATTGCCTCGTCGGGTATAGCGGTTGATGCTGCCTCGCCGTTTATTACATTGACATTCGGCAATGTCGAGGTGTCAGCTCTTTGCGGCTCGGTTGTTCCGTAATCGTACATTTTAAGCGATATATCCACAGCCGCCTCGTGACCCTCGCCGCTCATTGTTATATTGCCTGCGGCATCCGTAGCTCTGCCCTCGTTATCCACCGTGAATACCAATGACGCGCTCTTTACAACGGGGTCGGTGCCAAGCACCATATACGGAAGATCGTCATACTCGCTCATCGAGGAGAACATCGCCGAAAGTCCGGCGTTTACAAGCTCCGGTATCTGTACCGCGTCAAGATTTATTTCGTATGTCGCCGAATCGTTGTCGCCGGAAACATATACAAAATTATTTTTTAAATCCCCCATAAAGGTATCGCACGCAAGCTCCGCGAAACGGATTACCTTGTCATAGGTTTTTTTATCCTCCGCGTCGGCACCGTTAAGCTGATCAAACGCCCCGTAGACGCGGGAAATAGGATATATATATGTGTCCTCATTGTTGTATACCTGTATCGACATATTATCCTGAACATACTCCTGAAAATAGGTTTCACTGTTGAAACAATCATAGTCCGTTTCCATTATGTTCAATGAAACCTCGCCGTCCCTGTCGTAAAGCTCGATTACCGATTCATTCATAATTTCCTCGCCGTCCACGGACATTGAGAAAACAACTTCGGAGGTGTAATTTTCGTTTTCCGTCAAAGCCTTGCACGCAGTTTTGCCGACCTCGTAGCCGCTCATTGTGCTGTAGCCCGCAAATGCCGCGCTCGCAAGCATCGTTATTCCGACCGCCAACCCTATCGCTGTTACAGCCTTTTTATTTTTCATATAAATCATTCCTTTCATACGTTTATTCAATAAGGTACCCTATATCTATATTTTACCTGTCCCTTATAAACATTATCT
>JAJBTG010000077.1 GCA_020860985.1 Oscillospiraceae bacterium | reverse complement strand
TACAAAAAATTTTTGTTATTTACTCTGTCTACTTGACAGGGGTGGGTTCAAATCCGTCCTTTTTTATTTGGTGATTATGCCCAATTTCTATTCCGCAAGAAAATCATTCAGGCGAATGACTTCAATTCCCGCGAGCATTACGATACCCGTTCCGTGGGTATCATTGAGGTTCCAACCCAATTCATACTTATAATAATCCGGAATAAATGAAAACTCTGAGCCGCGGCATACGCCGTAGACATTTCCGCCGGCGTCAACGCTTGTCTTTGAAATAGCCTCCCACGCCTTGTATATGGATTTAACATACTTTGCCGGGTCGCGAAGCCAGCCGAAGCGTATTCCGCGCGAGAACGCGTAGATGAACATCGACGTGCACGACGTTTCAGGATATGAATCCCAATCGTTTAGTACCTGGTGCCACATTCCGTCCTCGTCCTGAAGATTCAGATAGCCCTCGCAGAGCGTATTCAAAAATTCTATTAAATCATTTCTCTTTTCGTGGTCCTCCGGAAGAACCTCAAGCAGCTCCGTCATTGAGAATACCACCCAACCGTTACCGCGTCCCCAGGGAACACCTGTTTTTGTGTCGTATTTGAAATCGTAAACGTGGGACATTATACTCTCTTCCGGCATGAAAAGTCTTTTCTTGAAGCCGAAGAACTGGTTTGCCGCGTCGTCAATATACTTTTTGTCGCCGGTAAACTGATAATATCTTGTGAGGAACGGTACACTCATGTACAAATCATCCGCCCACATTGTCTGATTATGGAAGTGGTGCATCATTTCCTTACGGAAGAATGTTCCGTCCTCAAGGCGAGCCTGGTGATTATAGATGTAATCGCCGACATAGTCCGCTACTTCCTTTACGCCCGTAAGTCCGAGATACTTGTGAACCTCGAGCATCATCGAAGCGAACGAACCGCAGTCATCGAGGCTGTCGATACTAGTAAGCAGGTTATGTATCGAAGTAGCGCCGCCGTACTGCTCCTTATCCCACAACGCGTATTCAAGAGTATCGCAGCAGAGCTGAACATGGGAGCGGATATAATCCTTAATATCGGCGGAATCTATCAAAAGCGCCGTATGCAGCAAGCCGTACATTGTAACTCCGAGCGGGTAATTCCACATACCGTAAAGCTGATTTTCGTTGTACGGTCTTACGAATGTATCGGGAGCGTCCAAATGCCAGAATTTATTGTCCACGATATGAATCATACTGCACGCCGTGTCAAACGGAAATTCAAACGAAGCGTCAAACGGACCGATATACATCCATGCGTCCGAGGTACCCTTAACTCTTGCCGCGCTTGTAAATTCAACATCGGCGCAGGTGAGCTTATATCCCCAATCGCCGCCGCATATCGACTTGACAAACACATCGTGCTCTCCGAACGTCAAGTCCGCGCTGAAGCTCTCCGAACCACCGTCCGTTTTGAAAACTTCCTTCCTATCTATATACACAACCGTCTTGCCCTTTGCCTCAAGGTCAAATGAATAGCTCTTTACGCCCATCTCGTTAAAGAAGCCCTTTGTCCAACCGATTGCGTATTTACCCTCGGGAGTGCCGTACATTCTTGTAAGCTGACCCTTGCTCTTTTCATCCTCGCTCCAGTCAAGCTCCGGGTACAGCTTAACATCAAAGTCCTTTTCGCTCATGCCGATTTCAAACTCGGGTTCGTATGTATCGGAAACAGGCTCCGTGAATACATATCCCTCTCTGCCGTCACGCTCCGCGGTAGGCATAAGGGAATAGAAATCCCACTTTCCTATCCACGTTCCGAACTGAGCGCCGAAGCCCGCCTTGGTTTTCTTGAATTGAATCCTTATATCGTTCCAGCCGGGGTTTACGTCAACAAATATACGCGTAGCGTTTTCCGAATAACGCTCCTTAAATATATCCGATTTATAAACCACCTCTCCGTTTACGTACATAACCATAGGTCCGAAGCAGTTAATGTCAAAGCCGAGGGATGCCTTGCCCTTGCTGTAGGTTTTTGAGAATGCACATACGCAGTCCTTATCCTTAGCATTGTGGATAATCTTATTGAAGTCAACACGGTATCTGTAATCGGTTGTGCGGACAATACCGTTATTGGTATAAGCGCGGTAGTATAAACCATGCTTGAGATTTTGTCCCATATATCTGTATGCCAACGATGAAATTATCGCTTTAGGATCCGTGCCCTCGTACGCGTTGATACTGAGGCTGTCGTCAAAATAGTAACCCATAACTTTTCTCCTCTTTCATAAAATTAGTTAATATTATTATACATTACAAGGTGAAAATTGTCAACGAAAACAGTTGCCGGAAGAAAAATTTTTCTTGTGTGACGGCGCCTGCGCTTTACGAAAAAGAATCGGTCGGCATTATGCCGACCGATTCCCATGTCTTGTTTTGCCGCCGCAGTCTCCGAATATATTTTTACGAACCGGAGATTGTGGTCATTGTAGCGCTGTTTGTCGATGAACTTGCAGTGCAGTTTGAATCAAGCGTAAACGCATACGTTTCGCTGTCAACCATACCGTAAAGCATATTGCTTGCCGTTGCGCCGCTTGTTGTAAGCGGTCTTATATAATACGTTTGATCTGTCATACTTGGAGTGGATATAAGCACCTGACCGAAGTTTGCCTTCGTATAGCTGAACGCACATATAACCGTGCCGTCCTCACCTACTATATAATAATCGCCCGTGCTCACGGTTGAGCTGCTGCCGGTGGGTGTACTGCCGCCGCCCTGCTGCTGATTTCCGCCCACATTTCCGCTGAAACCGGTGGATTGATTGCTTGACGTAGTGCCGTAGCCGAGCTTTGCCGCTGTCTTTGAAAGCGTGTTAATAGTCGCCATACCCTCCGCCGCAATCGCAATTACGTAGCCGCCGGTGATGTCTATTTCATCGTCGTCACCGTCGCCGAAATCTATTCCGTCGCAGTCCGCCGATGTGCAGCCGTTCACTATAGAAACGCCGCTGTTAATATACAGGCTGCCGTTTGAGTCAAAGCCGTCGCCGGTGCTTGTTATCGTCATATAGATATAGCCGCCGTTTACTTCAATATAGCCGTAATCAGAGGTATCATCGCTGCCCTGGTCGCCGCCGCCCTGGCTGCCGTCCTCTCCTGGGCCTCCGCCGCTGCTGCTTCCCGGGTCGCTGCTGCCGCCACTGCTTTCGCCACCACTGCTGCTTCCGCTGCTGCTGTCGTCGGGGCCCGCCATAAGCTCTACGGACGAGGTTGATGCTGTTTCATCCGAATTGGGATCGTCACCCGCGCCGTTAATGCCGTCGTCGGTAGCGGTTATCAACATAGTACCGTCATTAATATATATTTCCGCACCCTCAAGTCCCTCGTAGGAATTTTCAACGGTTATCTCACCGTTATAGATTTTGAGGTACACATCCGCGTGAACACCGTCGTCCGAGCTTGTAACGTCTATAATCAGCACAGCGTTGCTGTCATTCTCATCGCCGATAAATACCGAGCTGTTCGAATGAATAGAGTCGTCATAGCTGTTTACGGTTATATCACCCGCAGTGATTACAAGGTCGCCCGCCGCTTTAAGTCCCTTACAGCTCGGCGCGTCGTCATCATCTTCGACCGTAGTCGGATCTATTGCGCCACCGGCAGTTGTAACGTCAAACGTACCGCCGCTGATATTCAAATCATACGATGACTGTATGCCGTCAAGTGTGGCATTTACCGTAATTGTGCCGTCCGAGATATTTATATTGCCGGTCTTGCACTGTATACCGTCCTCGGTGCTTGTGATGTCCAGCTCACCGCCGGTGATGTCAATCTCACCCGCAACATACGCGGAAACTTCCGTTTCGTCCTCGTCCGCATATATGATTTCATTTACCTGTATGCCGTCCAAAGCGTTAGTCAGCGTGACTTCGCCGCCGCTGATTGTGACATTCTTAACAGCCTTTATGCCGTCCTCGCCCGCCGACGCGGTAATAGTGCCGCCGCTGATTAGTATGCAGCCGTCGCCGTCAGCCGGAGTTTCGGCAGCTGTGCTGTCCTCCAGATACGCGATGCTTGACGCGTTTGATTTAAGAGCCTCGCCGGTAGCCGTTATGTCAAGCGTGCCGCCCGCTATGGTAAGCAGAGTATCCGCCTGAATACCGTCATTTGTTCCGTCCGCATCGTCCTTTGCGTTTACGGTTATCTCGCCGCCTTTTATCTCAACCGTGCCTCCGCTTACATATGTGCCGTCCGTATCCGTTGACGGATCAAGGTTTGAGCGTATGCCGTCACCACAGGAGGTTACGGTAACAGAATCATTTTTTGCCGTTATCTTAACCGAATCATTACCCTGTATACCGTCTGCGCCCGCATCTACGACGAAAACGCCGTTGCCGATTTGAAGGTCGGCTTTACAGTGAATACCCTTGCCGCTCGATGATGTAGCATTAAATGTGTCAGTGTCAGCACTGCACTTTATTTCCATGTCGTTTTTGGAGTATACCGCCGCGGTACTGTCACCTGTCGCGGTAAACGAACATTCACCTGTCGGTGTAAGGCTTATCTGACCCTTTGTCACGCTGAAAGGCTGAGCGTCAGCCGTTGACGATGTAACGCTTACATTATCGAGAGTAATGTTTACCTCTTCGCTCTTGTCCGCTGCCGCAACTATAATCTGACCGTCCGTAAGAGTACCCTCTATCTCATAATCACCCGCCGCCGATATGGTTACGGTTGAGTTTTCGTTATCCACTGTGACATTGCTTATTCCGGTTGCCGTTATATTGTTATCGGCAAGATGAATTATTCCGTCACCGGTTGATGTGCCGTAGATTAGAATATCGTTTACGGCGAACTCGCCGCCGGTCGCTCCTGTAAGCGTTCCATCATTCAATGTAGTAGTGCCATCCGGAACTATTCTTATATAAAGCGTTTCACATTCATTCGCGGCATCTCTGAGTTCTACCTTGCTGAATGCCTCGTAAAGCGTTTTATTGCTTGTCAGTGTATACGACTCTCCGACATCCGTAAATGTCGTGCCGTCCGTTGAATACTGCAGCTTATAGCTTGCGGGACCTTTCTTTGTCGCGCCGACCTTTGCCGATACCATAATATCGGTATAGTTTACGGTTGACAACGCGACCTGAACATAGGGCGATTCGCCCCACGGTGCGTCAGTAGATGCGCCGAGAACCGGTGTTAATCTCGGTGAAATTTCAAGCGTTTCATCAGCGTAATCCGTTGAGTTAAGCTCAAGCGCCGTTTCTGTTGTTCCGTCAACGCTCGCCGTTATCGCCGCCGAAACGCTGCCCTCGGTATTCTCGCCGGAAATTTCGGTTTCGGTGCTGTATCTGAACGCGGATATAACTCCCTCGTCAAGCTCCGGCAATCCCGACGATTCCGTTGTCGTAACGGTTATCGTAATATCTCCCACTATTTTTGTTATTCTGTAAAGATTTTCCACACCCGTATCGGAAGAGCCTTTGATTGCATTGTAATTTTCCGTCGGCGTTACCTCCACGCTTGCAACCTCATAGCCATCGTCAACCACAACAAGGAAATTAATCTGCGGTTTGAGCGTTGAATCCGTGGTAATTTCGCCTGTATCGCTGTTTCTCGCTGATGTGGTTGTTACATTAGTTTCGTCCGCCGTTGTGTAATCCTGAGTGTAATACACATTTATAGTTGCGTGTTCATCGGTCACAAATGTACCGGTATACGCCGTTGTATCGGGATTTTCCGTTGAATCCGGGTTCTCCGTTTCGCCGGGCGTTTCCGTTGCATCGGGAGTTTGAACCGGCTCAAATGTCGGCTGACCGGTCGGCAAAAATGCCTCTGCCATAGGCTCAACCGTAAGAGCGCCGTTTTCGTCCGTTTTCCAAATAAATCCCTTTACTATAGTGTCCTCGGACAATGTA
>JAJBTG010000023.1 GCA_020860985.1 Oscillospiraceae bacterium | reverse complement strand
TCCAATTCAAAAAAACGGCTGATTTTCTGCATATCCGGCAGGGAAATCATCGGCGAGAGCCTGCATAATTCAATAAATCTATCAAAGAGCGTCGTAGTCGAGCAGTCGGGAACCGTAATCGCGCTTGCTGAGGAAGGCAACGGTGTAGGTATTGTATCAAAGCTTGTGGCGGACACAACTCCGAATACACTGAACCGATACCCAATCAAACCGACGATACAAAGCGATATAGGGATTGTTGCGCATAATATACACGACCTCGTGCCGACAGCGGCGGAGTTGAAAAGAGCTATTGTAGAGTATGCGAAGGAAGTGTGAGGTGTTGCGATTTTTCGGCGGCGTGCATTTGCGGTGCCGAAAAAAACGGATAAAGGTTATACCAACAAGCATGACTTATTAGGCTGACATTTAATACAGTGTCAGCCTTTTATTATAGTATATGCGCGTTTATTTGCTCACTCGCCGTGCTAATGAACTTCTTCACCGCCGCTGTCGGTTCATTTGAGTACATCAACCCGTAAGGCAAGGTGTAGTCCGTTTCAAGCGGAATAGTCACAAGATTCGTGTGAATATCCGAATAAACAGGTTGCGTTATCAACACATACGGATTTACCTCGCACAACGTAAAAGTATCAACACCGTAATATGATGAATCTATTATTTGCACCGCTGGGAATTTATCTGTCACATCTTTGCGGAAACTGTCAAGTACTGTGGAGATTCCCATTATCGGCATGACAAGGTATTCACCGTTTAAGTCCTGCAGTGTAAGCTTTTCAAGTTTTGCCAGACGGTGCTTTGGCGATACCGCGCAACAAAGCGGCGTGGTTTTAAGCTGCAAAAAACGACATTTGCCAACCCACCCCTTGTCTGCATATACACCTTCGAATAAATCGTAGCGCATTCCAAGAAAGGTGAATACATTTCCGCAATCTGTCGCTGTGTTTATCGGGAGAATTTCAATCTTTAAATCGGGATATTTTTCATTAACCGAGCTCCAAATGTTCGGCAAAAGGCGGCATTTGTATAAAAGCGATGTTCCGATTCTTACCGTTGTTTCGGAGGATTCCGCCAAGCTGCCCGCCTTATTTAACGCGTCCTCGGACAAGCGTATAATGATTTTTGCGTCCTCATAAAGTGATTTTCCAGCCGGAGTCAGCTTTATTCCGCGGTTTGAACGCGAAAAAAGCTTAAAGCCGCAGCGTGATTCCAATAAATTTATTTGCTGTATAACAGCCGTTGGGAAATAAACAGCTTCTCGGATGCCTTGCCGAAGCTGCCCAAATCCGCGACGGTGATAAATGTGTCGAGCTGATGATTGTACATATTAACCTCCTGCATAAAGTTTTAACTTGATACTATAATAACATATTCAGACTTCCGAATCAAGAGTTTTTATGCTAAAATATGTGTAGAATTAATCGAACGAGGAGGAAATAATTTGAAAAAATTAGGTTTCGGGCTTATGCGTCTGCCTCAGATTAGCGCAGATGATTACGCGAGCGTGGATATTGAAAAGGTTAAGGCTATGGCGGATGAATTTATGAAAAACGGCTTTACCTATTTTGATACGGCGGCACCGTATCACCGCGGCAGCAGTGAGATTGCGTTTCGCGAAGCGGTAGTGAAGCGTTATCCGCGCGAATCCTATACCATAACGGATAAGCTATCGATGTTTATGATACAAAGCGAAAACGAAATGCAGCCGTTTTTTGACGCGCAGCTCGAACGGCTTGAGCTGGATTATATCGACTATTATTGGCTGCACGGCTTGGGTGAGGCTACATACCGCCAATCGGAGCAAATGCGGGCGTTTGATTTTGTAAAGCGTCTGAAAGCGGAGGGAAAGGTTAAGCATATAGGACTGTCGTTTCACGACAGTGCCGAGCTGCTTGAGGAAATTCTCACAAATCATCCCGAAATGGAGTATGTTCAGCTCCAGCTTAATTATCTCGATTGGGAGGATGCAACGGTTCAATCGAGAAAGTGCTATGAGGTCGCGAAGAAGCACCGAAAGCCCGTTATCGTAATGGAGCCGATAAAGGGCGGTAGTCTTGTCAATATCCCCGATAAGGCTAAGGCGTTGTTTCGGGATTATGCGCCCGGTATGTCAATAGCGTCATGGGCAATTCGCTTTGCCGCAACACCCGATAATGTGATGATGGTACTCTCGGGCATGAACGATGAGGAACAAATGGCGGATAATATCAGCTATATGAAAGACTTCAAGCCGTTAAGCGGCGGCGAGGAGGAAATCATTAAGCAAGCGGCGGATATAATAAAGGCTTCAATCGCTATTCCCTGTACCGCGTGCCGTTATTGTGTTGATGAATGCCCGAAGGGCATTGCAATACCCGATTGCTTTGCGATATACAACAATTTAAAGCAATTCAGCGCGGTTCAAAGCATTGTTGCGTCAACATATTACGGCAACCTGATACAAACGCACGGCAGGGCGTCGGACTGCCTAAAGTGCGGCAAATGCGAACAACGCTGTCCGCAGCATCTTCCTATAAGAAAATACCTTGAAGACGTTGCGGCAGCTCTGGAATAAATTTAGGAGGAACGGAAATGAAAAAACTGATATCATTTTTACTTGCCGGCATATTGTGTATGAGCTTTACGGGTTGTGCGCTGGCGGATGATACGGATGAAAATACGTCGGCGGAAATTATTGTTATGCAGATAGGGAGTCCTGATATGAGTGTTGACGGAGAAAGCATTTCCGTTGACGCCGACAGTATCGAAACTGTGCCGGTAATCATTGGCGGCAGAACATTGCTTCCCGTTAGAGCGGCGGTTGAAGCTATGGGCGGCACGGTAGATTGGGACGGCGGTACGCAGACCGTAATGCTTGTATGCGGCGAAAACGAAATCAGCCTTACAATAGACAACACAATCGCGTACTTAAACGGCGAGGCGCAGACGCTTGACGTTGCTCCGACTATAATCAATGACCGCGCAATGCTCCCGATACGCTTTATCGCCGAGAGCTTCGGCCACAGTGTCGATTGGGACGAGAATAGCGAGACTGTTACAATAATAGCTATACAAAACAGTACGGCAAATATAACCGCAATTACTCAGCAGGATGAGGAGCAGAGCGCACAGCAATCAGTTGAAACGGATAACCATATTCTTATTGCATACTTTTCACGAGCCGGTGAAAATTGGGATGTTGGCGTGGTAGAGAAAGGCAATACTGCCGTAATCGCGGATTATATCATTGAAAATGTTGATGCGCATGTTTTTGAAATTGTTGCCGTAAATCCATATCCCGAAAGCTACGATGAAACACTTGCAATAGTTCAGGAGGAACGCGATAATGACGAGCTTCCCGAATTTGTCGGAACGATAGCAAACATAGACCAATATGATACCGTATTTATAGGCTATCCGATATGGTACGGCGGTCTGCCGATGATAATGTATACATTCTTAGAGGAATACGATTTGTCGGGCAAGACCGTAATTCCGTTTTCCACTCACGGCGGAAGCGGTTGGGGCAGCACACTTACGGAGCTTGACGAGCTTTGCCCCAATGCGGAATTTCTCGACGGATTTTCAACTGCTGGATCAAACGCACGAAGCGCGGGAAATGAGGTAATAGAGTGGCTCTCGGAGATTGATATGGATTGATTTATTGCTTACACCGATTGTACAAAATAAGATTACGGAAAGGAGTTGTTTACAATGGCAAAATTGGTAATATTTTATTCGCGAGCCGATGAAAACTACTTCGGCGGCGCGTATCGTTACATCACCGTAGGGAATACCGAAAGGGCGGCGAAAATGATTGCGGATTTAACCGGCGCGGAGCTTTTTAAGATTGAGCAGAAAACGCCCTATGCCGCGGATTACAACACCTGTATAGCCGAAGCTAAAAATGATTTGCAAAAAAATGCGCGTCCGGAGCTTGTTTCAATGCCGGAGAGCTTAGACAAATATGATAAATATATTTAGGCTATCCCAACTATTGGGGCACAATGCCGATGGCGGTATATACGCTTTTGGAAGCGTTCGATTGGACGGGCAAAACAATTTATCGGCACCCACGAGGGCAGCGGATTAAGTCAAACCGAGCGCGATATTGCGAGCCGCAAAGGGCGCAAGCATTGAAAAGGGTCTTGCGGTTCGCGGAAGTGATATTGACAGCGCCGGAGCGGTTATTAAAGCATGGTGTAAATAAAGGTGTTTCATCTTAAGGACGTTTAAACTAAAGCAATTGCCGAATTGTAAACCGATTCGGTAAAATACTAAGTGAGAAGAGAAGAGCAGATGACAGCTAATATTAAAAAGACAATGGCGTTTATCATTGCCGCCGTTATGGTATGCCTTGCGTTCGCGGGAATTGTGGTTTGGAATACGCAGACCGATAACGCGTTTGCGGCCAATGGCGAAACGGTGATTACGCTGCAAATTGACAATCCCGAAATGACAGTCGGCGATGATACATTGTCGATAGATGACAGCGGAACAGCATCTGTTATCGTGGACGACAGAACGCTTGTGCCGGTTCGCGCAATAATCGAGGCGGTCGGCGGTACAGCCTGATGGGATTCGGACACGCGGATAGCGGAGCTTATATACGGCGGTGACGAAATCCGCCTTATAATCGACAGCATGACCGCATATCTCAATGATGGAGCGCAAACACTTGATGTCGCGCCGGTCATAATTAATGACCGAACAATGCTCCCGATTAGATTTATCGCGGAGAGCTTCGGATTCAGCGTCGATTGGTACGGTGACGAACAAATCATAACAATAACCGTTCTCGCCGATGAAGCGGCGGCAACGGACGAGCCGACAGAAACGGAGGACACTACAGTGACAGCAATCGAAGAAGAGCTTGCCGTGCTTAACGGCTTGGAGCATAGGACGGATGACGAGGATGACCCCGTTGTTTACTTTACATCCGATATAAGCTCAAACGCTATGATGGAGATTTACAACTATCTCGGCTTTGAGCTGGATGGCAATGTCGCTATAAAGCTCTCTACAGGCGAGTCGGGCAACACGCATTATCTTGACCCGAATTTAATTAAGGATTTGGTTCAGTCGGTTGACGGAACAATAGTTGAGTGCAACACCGCGTATGGCGGCTCGTGAGCGTCAACCTCTGTGCATATGCAGACGGCGGAGAATCATGGATTTACAGCAATCGCGGATGTTGATATTATGGATGCGGACGGCTCAATTCAAATTCCGGTTTCTGATGCGGCGGAAAATTTGGAGTATGATATTGTCGGCAGTCATTATGAGAATTATGATTCTATGATAGTGCTTTCGCATTTCAAGGGTCATGCGATGGGTGGTTTCGGCGGTGCTATAAAAAACACATCAATCGGTGTTGCCTCATCATCGGGCAAGAGCTACATTCACACGGCAGCTCAAGGCGGCAGTATGTGGAGCGCAGACCAAGACAGTTTTTTGGAATCAATGGCGGAAGCGGCACAGGCGGTGTATAATGACAGACAGGAAAACGGCGGTATAATATATATCAGTATTATGAACCATTTGTCGGTTGACTGCGACTGTGACGCAAATCCGGCGGAACCCGAAATGCACGATGTAGGCATACTTGCCTCATACGACCCCGTTGCGCTCGACCAAGCCTGTGTTGATATTGTATACAACACTGACGACAGCGAAAGCGGCGCATTGCAGGAAAGAATTGAATCGAGAAACGGTATTCACACGCTCGAACACGCCGAAAAGATAGGCTTGGGCAGCCGTGAATACAGATTGGTTGATATAGATATTTAAGAAAATAGGACGAAACACCAAATTATAAAATAAAATGAGAGGAGAATATATAAAATGGCTTGTTTTTTAGTACCTACATCTGAGGCGATTGTTACGACATTCGTAAAGAAAAGCACAAAAAAAGAGGTTGCTACTCA
>JAJBTG010000093.1:5587-5983 GCA_020860985.1 Oscillospiraceae bacterium | reverse complement strand
TTTAAATTCTTTTCTTTTAATGTGTGTATTTCCATTTTACGCTATTTCCTAATAAATTAAGAATCTGCAATTTTTACTTATTATATCATAGAAGCGACATATTGTCAACCTAAACTTAAAAATAGGTTTACAATATGTTTTAAATCAATATGAATAACAAAAGCAAAATTGAGCAAAATAACTAAAAAAATACAGGGCTTTGTGTAAAGGGCGGGTATCCTCACACGATAAAATCAAGACAGAGGAAATCGGATAAAATCCAATTAAAAAGGAGGCGGCGCGAGTGTCTAAAACACTGCTTAGCGAGATAAAAAATATCGCTTTGATTACGGCGGGTATGGGAATAATACAAATTGCGATAGAGGTATTGCATTTCGGCTTGCCAGCGGTTTTGGG
>JAJBTG010000093.1:0-5577 GCA_020860985.1 Oscillospiraceae bacterium | reverse complement strand
AACGATTGGCGGATATGCCGCCGCGCTTTTGAATTTTTCGCTTATGGGAATCGTTCTGGAAAGAAGCCTGTCAAACGGAAAAGGCTCCTCGGCAATCATGGGAATAGGCTATATGGCGAGGCTTGCGCTGCTTGCCGCCGTCATAATATGGTCCATGAAGGCGGATTATTTGAATTACGTATGCGTGATAATTCCGCTGTTGTTTCCGCAGATTGCGATATTTGTACTAAACGCGTTTAGGAAAAAGGAAAGGAAATCGGACGATAATGAACGGACCTAAGGTTGTATTTACAATTCCTGTTTTCGGCGGAATAAAGGTTACGGAGAGCATAATTAATATGTGGATAATAATGGCGGTGCTTGTTGCGCTGTCGATATGGCTGACGCACGGACTTAGGGTGAGAAACCCGTCAAGAAAGCAGCTTATTTTGGAAAAGCTTGCAGCGATGCTGTATGACATGGTAAGGGATGTTATGGGAGAAAGGTATCTTCCGTTTGCGCCGTATATCGGAACGCTGTTCCTGCTGTCGATTGTGGGAAGCTTATCCTCGCTGACGGGACTTCGTCCGTATACGGGGGACTTGAGCGTTATACTATCGTGGACGATTGTGACATTTATTATGATACAGTCGAACAATATAAAAAATCACGGAGTTTTCGGGTGGCTTAAATCATTTACACAGCCGGTAGCGTTTATAACTCCGTTAAATATTATAAGCGAGATAGCAAATCCTGTTTCGATGACCTTCAGGCATTTCGGTAATATAGCCGCCGGACTTGTAATAACCTCGCTTGTATACAGTGCGTTGGCGTCGATGAGCGGATTTTTGCTTTCGTGGATACCGAGCGGCTTTATAGCATCGATACCGATATTCCAGGTTGGAATACCGGCGGTGCTGTCGATATATTTTGACTTGTTTACAAGCTTTCTGCAAGCGTATATTATATGTATGCTGACGATGGTATTCGTGCAGGGAGCGGGAGAATAAATAAAAAGGAGAATGATTATGGAAAGAGCGATTATATTGGCGGCGTCGGCGATAGGCGCGGGACTTGCGATGATTGCGGGCGTGGGTCCCGGAATAGGACAGGGATTCGCGGCGGGCAAAGCCGCCGAAGCGGTCGGCAGACAGCCGGAGGCAAGGGGCGCGATTACGTCAACAATGCTGTTCGGCTGCGCCGTTGCGGAGTCAACAGGTATTTACGGACTTGTTGTGGCGCTTATACTTTTGTTTGCAAATCCGCTTGTCGGACTTCTCTAATGAGCCGCAATGATTTTGTCGGTAAAAAGGGCGCTGTCCCTTGTTGAAAGGAAGGTAGGAAATGGAGGAATATTTATCGTTTGTGTCCATAGATGCGTGGACAATGATTTTTACATGGGTTAATCTTATTATTCTGTTTCTGCTTTTGAAGAAATTTTTATTTAAGCCTATAAATAAAATGCTTGACGAGCGCGCCGGAGAAATAGAGAACAGCTATAAAACGGCGGAGAATACAAAATCGGAGGCGGCGGAGATTAAAGCCGAATATGAGCGGCGGCTTCAAAGTGCCAAGTCGGAGGCGGACGGAATTATCAAATCCGCCGTCGAAACCGCAAACACTCGCTCGGAGGGTATTGTAAACGAGGCATCCGAAAAGGCGAAGCATATGCTGCAAAGGTCGAAGAAGCAGATTGAATCGGATAAGGAAAGCGCCGTAAGGGAAGCAAGGGAGGATATTGCTTCTATGGCGGTTGAGATTGCCGGTAAAATTATAGGAAAAAAGCTTGATGCGGATACCGATGCAAAATTGATTTCCGATATTATTGACAGGATTTAGGTGGTTGAAATGCTAACGGCAAAAATTTACGGCGCGTCGCTCCATTCTCTTGCAAAGGAACAGGGAGAAGCAGAGAAAATTCTTTCGGAGCTGAGATATATTTCTTCTCTATTTAAGGAATATCCCTACTACGTTAAGATACTTGACTCTCCCCGAATCGGCAGGGAGGAGCTTACGGAAATTCTCAACGAGGATTTTTCCGGAAAGATTAACCGATATACGCTGAATTTTTTGAAGCTTCTGCGTGAAAAGCATATGGTGCGTTATATCGATGAATGCTTTAAGGAATACGAAAGGCTGTATAATAATGATAATAACATAAGCGTAGTCACAGTAACAACCGCGGAAACTCTAAGCGAGGAATCGGCGGAGCGGCTTGTAAAGAGGCTGGAGGAAAAAACAGGCGGCAGGGTTATCCTAAAACACAGGACGGATAAAAGCTGTATCGGGGGAATCATAATTGAAACGGAGGATATTAAAATGGATTAAAGCGTAAAGGCGGAGCTTGAGAATATCAAGAGGTCGCTGATTAAATAGGAGTACAAAATGCAGGATTTAAGCAAAATTATAAAGGACCGTATCAAAAATTACGAGAGCGTAATAAACGAAACGGAAACAGGATCTGTAATTGAAGTCGGCGACGGAATCGCGCGTATACACGGACTTGAAAATTGCATGGCGGGCGAGCTTATAGAGCTTGACGGCGGAGTAATGTCGATGGCGATGAATTTGGAGGAGGACAACGTAAGCGTTATAATCCTTGGAGAAGATTCTAAGATACGGGAGGGCGGCATGGCGAAGCGCACAAAAAAGGTCGCAAGTGTTCCCGTCGGCGAAGCTATGGTGGGCAGAGTATTGAACGCCCTCGGAGAGCCGATTGACGGAAAGGGTGCGGTTAAGGCGGAAAAATATTTTCCGGTCGAGGCGGCCGCATCGGGAATTGTTGAGCGTAAATCGGTAAGCGTGCCGCTGCAAACGGGTATAAAGGCTATCGATTCAATGATTCCGATAGGCCGCGGACAGCGCGAGCTTATCATAGGCGACAGACAGACCGGAAAAACGTCGATAGCAATCGATACGATAATAAACCAAAAGGGCAAGGACGTTACCTGCGTTTATGTTGCGATAGGGCAGAAGCGCTCAACTGTCGCGTCCATTGTAGACACGCTTGAACGGGCGGGAGCTATGGATTATACAATCATAGTTTCCGCAACCGCCTCCGAGGCGCCGGCAATGCAGTATATCGCGCCTTACGCGGGCTGCGCTATGGGCGAATATTTTATGTATCGGGGCGGGGACGCGCTTATTGTGTATGATGACTTATCCAAGCACGCGGTGGCATACAGGGCGCTGTCGCTGCTTTTAAGGCGCTCGCCGGGACGTGAGGCATATCCGGGAGATGTGTTCTATCTGCATTCGCGTCTGCTGGAAAGGGCGGCGCGGCTTTCGGACGATTTGGGCGGCGGCTCGCTTACGGCTTTGCCGATAATCGAAACACCGGCGGGCGACGTGTCGGCGTATATTCCGACCAATGTTATATCCATAACCGACGGACAGATATTTCTTGAAACGGAGCTTTTCCATTCGGGAGTTATGCCCGCGGTAAACCCGGGAATAAGCGTGTCGCGCGTGGGAGGAAACGCGCAGATTAAGGCAATGAAAAAGGTTGCGGGAAGTCTAAAGCTTTCATATTCGCAGTATCGCGAGCTTCAGGGGTTTGCGCAGTTTCGCTCCGACCTTGACGCGGACACAAATAAGCAGCTGGCAAAGGGCGAGCGCATTGTTTAGGTCCTAAAGCAGGGCAGAAACGCGCCCTTGAGAGTTGAATTGCAGGTTGCGATAATATACGCGGTAATCAATGATATGCTGGATGATATACCGGTTGACGGGATAAGAGAATTTGAACGGTCACTGGTTGAATACATCGAGAACAGTGCGCGTAATATAATAGATGAAATAAGCAAAACGGGAGATTTGGGCGAGGAAACAGAACGAAAATTGATTAATGCCATTGAGGAAACCAAAAAAGGATTTAATTATTCGGAGCCGTAATCGGTTTAAATTTGCCGTGCGCGTTCGATTTAATTTTCAAGGAGGAGAAAACCGATGTCCGCATCATCGATGAAAATAATCAAAAACAGAATAAAAAGTATAAAATCCCCAATTCAGATAACAAAGGCGATGGAGCTTGTCGCTGCATCAAAAATGCACAAGGCGGCGGAGCGGACGGAAACTTCAAAGCCGTACTTCGATATACTCCGCAAAACCCTTGATGACATAGCAAGGGATAACCGTGACTTTTCCTCGGTATTCACCGGACGGCGGGAGGGGAGAGCCTGCCATATAGTAATAGCCGGCGACAGAGGTCTTGCGGGAGGATATAATCATAATCTTTTTAAATCCCTTGAAATCGGCGGCGAAGATATAATATTTCCCATAGGGAAAAAGGTTATCGAGTATTTTTACGGCGCGGATATTTATACGAAAGCCTACGCAAAGGCGGGAGGTGT
This sequence comes from Oscillospiraceae bacterium, assembly GCA_020860985.1. Lineage (GTDB taxonomy): Bacteria > Bacillota > Clostridia > UBA1381 > UBA1381 > JALEPO01. Next base: position 1,249 of record JAJBTG010000093.1, on the reverse strand, counting down.
CAAGCTTTCCGACTGCCAAGCAATGGGAAAAATGCTTGCCCGAGGATATGAAAAGGGTGAATTTGCGCGGCTTACGCTTTCATACACAAGCTTTGTAAATATGCTTGTTCAGGAGCCTAAAACGGTGAATATGCTTCCCATAAAGGTTGAGGACACGGATAAAGGTATGAGGAATATTAAATACAGTTTGACGATTTACGAGCCGGACGCGGAAACCGCATTTTCGCAGATAGTTCCGTATTATCTGTCGGGGATGATATACGGCGCGGTTTCCGAATCGGTCGCGTCGGAGCTTGCGGCAAGGCGCAACGCTATGGAATCGGCTACGAAAAACGCGTCGGAAATGGTTGATAATCTCAGCCTTGAATACAACAGAGCAAGGCAGACGTCAATAACGCAGGAGCTGACGGAGATTATCGCGGGAGCGGGAAATTTGTAAAGCCGCCGCTTGCCGATTATTGAGTAAATAAAGGAAATGAGTTTATGAGTAATATTGGAAAAGTTGTTCAGATAATAGGGCCTGTTCTAGACATAAGGTTTGAAAAAAACAAGCTCCCGAATTTGCTGAACGCAATTGAGATTGATAATAACGGGAAAAGGCTTGTTGCGGAGGCTATGCAGCATATCGGCGATAATGTGGTGAGATGTATTTCAATGGGCTCCACGGATGGTCTTGTACGCGGGTGCGATGCCGTAGACACGGGTGAGGGAATAACCGTTCCCGTGGGCGACGGAACACTGGGAAGAATTTTTAATGTGCTCGGCGAAGCGGTTGACAATATGCCCCAACCCGAAACGGAGGAAAAGTGGCGCATACACCGCGAGCCGCCCTCGTACGAGCAACAGGACCCGACAACGGAAATTCTTGAAACGGGAATTAAAGTAGTGGATTTAATCGCGCCGTATGCCAAGGGCGGTAAAATAGGTCTTTTCGGCGGCGTGGGAGTTGGGAAAACCGTGCTTATAATGGAGCTTATAAACAATATCGCCAAGGAACACGGCGGTATAAGCGTATTTGCGGGAGTGGGCGAGAGAACCCGCGAGGGCAACGACTTATACAACGAAATGAAAGAATCGGGAGTTATAAACAAAACCACTCTTGTATACGGTCAAATGAACGAGCTGCCGGGCGCGAGGATGAGGGTTGCGCTGAGCGGTCTTACGATGGCGGAATATTTCAGGGATAAACAGCATCGGGACGTGCTTGTGTTTATAGATGATATTTTCAGATTTACACAGGCGGGTTCGG
>JAJBTG010000255.1 GCA_020860985.1 Oscillospiraceae bacterium | reverse complement strand
ATATATAATAGTATCAGAACAGAGCGTATACAATAAAAATAAGCGTAAGGAGAAAACTATGCAGATAATTTCATCGGCATCAAACGGAAGGTTTAAGCATATTAAATCATTGTCAATGAAGAAAAATCGAAAGGAGTACGGAGAATATACGGTTGAGGGAATAAAATCCGTGCGCGATGCCGCGGCGTCGAAGCGAAAACCGGTGCTTATCGCGGTATCGGAGGATTTCTATGAAAATGAAAAATTCGATTATCCGTCCGATACGGAGCTGATTGTATTTTCAAACAATATTTTTAACAAGCTTTGCGATACAACGGCACCGCAGGGATTTATGGCGGTAATGAAAATCGAGGGAAGCTCCGAAATAATCCCGAATCCAAACAAAGCGTACATATATTGCGACGGAATACAGGATCCGGGCAACATGGGAACCATAATAAGAACCGCGGACGCGGCGGGTTTTGGCGGCGTGATTTTGTCTGAGGGATGCGTGGATATATACAGCCCTAAAACAGTAAGAGCGAGCATGGGTTCGTTTTTTAATATTGATATTTTCACGGACAAAACCGTGTCCGATTTGAAAAAATTCCGCGAAACGGGATTCAAACTTGTCGGCGGCTCTCTCAGAGAAAGGACGATTGATTACCGCGAAGCCGATTTTAAAAAGCCGACGGTTATAGTAGTGGGAAACGAGGCGAACGGCATAAGCGCCGAGGTGCGGGCGCTGTGCGAATGTGTTAAAATACCTATATTGGGGAGTGCGGAATCGCTTAATGTTTCCGTTGCTGCGGGGATATTAATGTATGAATTAGTACGACAAAGGACTTGACAATTTTGAAAAATTGTAGTATTGTGTGATAGGAAAAGGGGATGAATATGGAAGAACATCTGCTATATTGGGTATGGCTTACGATTAAGCCTGCGATGAACTCAACGAAAATAACATGGCTTTGGGAGCATTTTGAAACAATAAAGGATATTTATGAGGAAACGGAATATAATGATATTGCCGGGATAGGTCCGTCTGAAATCAGTGCGCTTAGAGATAAGAGCCTTGATGCGGCGAAAAAGGTTGTCGAGCAGACAGAGCGCGCCGGGGCCAAAATCCTGACGTATGAGGATATTAATTTTCCCGATATGCTCAGAAATATAATCGACCCTCCGTATGTACTCTATATAAAGGGCGAGATTATGAACTGGGACAGACTGCTTCCGATAGGCGTTGTCGGAACGCGCAAAAGCACGGATTACGGCAAGCTTGTAACGAACCGCATAAGCCGCGATATGACCAAGATGGGAATTACGGTTGTAAGCGGAATGGCGCGCGGGCTTGACGCGTCGGCGGCATGGGCGGCGCTGAGAGCCGGAGGAAAAACCATAGCCGTTCTCGGCAGCGGAATTGACGTTATATATCCGCCGGACAATAAAAATCTCTATGAGGAGATATGTGAGCACGGCGCGGTTATTACGGAGTATCCGCCCGGAAGCGAGCCGCTTCCCGGACATTTTCCCGAGAGGAACCGAATTATCGCCAGACTTTCAAAGGGACTGCTCGTAACGGAGGCACCCAAGGACAGCGGCGCGCTTATAACCGCGCGTTGCGCGTTGGAGAACGGACGCGATATTTTCGCGGTACCCGGCAATATTTTTGACGAGCATTACGTCGGAACGAATAATCTTATTCAGCAGGGCGCAAAGCTTGTTATGTCGGCACAGGATGTAATGGACGAATATCCGTATGCCGCGAAGCTTTTAAGACCGCCGAAGATACAGGTTGTTATAAAGACGCAGAATATGCCGCATTATGACGGCGAGGAATCGGAGGAATATAACGCTCCGATACAGAACGAACAGAAAATAACTATAGAAAGCAAGAAATATTTGCTGCTTGACGATGAGGAAAAGAAGATAATTCAATTACTCATTGAGGCGAATATGCACATAGACGATATTGCAAGACGGCTCGAAAAGCCCGTGGGATAAATCAAAACGATGCTAACAATGCTTGAAATAAAATCTCTTGTAAAAAAGCTGCCGGGCAATAATTATCAATTAAAATTATGATATAAAATCCGGGGAGGAAAACATGGCTGCAAAAAAGCTTTTAATTGTAGAGTCACCGGCAAAGGCGGGGACTATAAAAAAATATCTTGGCAAGGACTACACCGTTATGGCATCCATGGGACATATAATAGATTTGCCGAAAAGTCAGCTCGGGTTTGACACCGAGAATAATTTTGAACCTAAATATATCACGATTCGCGGCAAGGGAACCTTGCTTAATCAGCTAAAAAAAGAGGCGAAAAAAGCGGATATAGTATATCTCGCTACCGACCCCGACCGCGAGGGAGAGGCGATAAGCTGGCATTTGGCGCGCGCGCTTAATATCGATAGAAATTCAAAATGCAGGGTGACGTTTAACGAAATTACAAAATCCGCCGTAAAAGCGGCGATTAAGGAGCCGCGTCCGATAGATATGGATCTTGTAAATGCGCAGCAGGCGAGAAGAGTTTTGGACAGAATTGTCGGATATAAGATAAGTCCGATTTTGTGGGAAAAGGTAAAGAAGGGACTTTCCGCCGGCAGAGTGCAGTCCGTTGCTACAAAGCTGATATGCGACCGCGAGGAGGAAATTGAAAATTTCATTCCCAAAGAATATTGGTCGATAGAGGCATTGCTGACGGAGCCTAAATCGAAAAAGGATTTCATGGCGAAGTATTACGGCGAAAACGGCAAAGAGGTTGCTCTTAACAACGCGCAGGAAGCAAAAGCGGTTTCCGACGATGTAAAGAAAGCGGAATTTCTTGTTCAAAAGGTAAAGCGCGGACAGCAGAAACGCAACCCGCAGCCGCCGTTTACGACGAGTACGCTCCAGCAGGACGCGTCAAGGAAATATAATTTCCAGGCGGCAAAGACAATGCAGATTGCGCAGACTCTATATGAGGGTATTAATCTCGGCGGCAAGATAGGCTCAATCGGTCTTATAACATATATGAGAACCGATTCCTTGAGGATTGCCGACGATGCTCAGAAAGAAGCGGTTGAGTATCTAACGGAAACATACGGAAAGGAATATGTAAACCCGAAACAGTACAAGACAAAGAAAAACGCTCAGGACGCGCATGAGGCGATACGTCCCACGTCGATAAATATAGTGCCCATCAGCATAAAGGATAACCTTACAAACGACCAGTACAGACTGTATAAGCTTATATGGGAGCGCTTCGCTGCAAGCCAGATGTCAAGTGCGATATACGACACCATGCAGGTGACGCTTGACGCGAACGGCCACACCTTTAAGGCAAGCGGCACAAGTGTAAGATTCAAGGGATATACGATGGTATATGAGGAGCCTACCGATGAAAAGGAAAAGAAAAGTAAAATGTTGCCGAATATTGAGGAAAGCGAAAAGGTCAACCTGAAGCAAATCGAGGAAAAGCAGCATTTTACGCAGCCTCCCGCAAGATACAGCGACGCGACGCTGATTAAGGAGCTTGAGGAAAAGGGCATAGGCAGACCGTCAACATACGCGCCGACAATATCGACAATCGTGTCAAGAGGATATGTGGTAAGAAGCAAAAAGCAGTTTGTTCCGACAGAGCTTGGCTTTGTGACAACCGATATAATGAAAAATAATTTCTCCGATATAGTTGACGTTGAATTTACGGCGGGCATGGAGGAGGAGCTTGACAGCGTCGAGGAAGGTTCAACGGAGTGGAAAAAAGTTTTAAATGAGTTCTATCCGCCGTTTGAGGAGAATCTTGAAAAGGCTCAGAAAAATATCGAGAAAATTAAAATCAAGGATGAGGAATCCGACGTTATATGCGAGAAGTGCGGCAGAAAAATGGTATATAAGCTGAGCAAGTTCGGAAAATTTCTTGCTTGTCCGGGTTATCCCGAATGTAAAAACACGAAGGCAATCCGCGAGGGGACGGGCGTAGAATGTCCCAAATGCGGCGGCGAGATACTTGTTAAAAAATCACGTAAGGGAAAGGTTTATTACGGCTGCGAGCATTTGCTCAAATGTGATTTTATGGCTTGGGACGCTCCGGTAAAGGGCGAAAAATGTCCGCAGTGCGGAGGACTGCTGCTTAAAAAAGTCGGCAGAAAAGGAAAGATTTTCTGCTATAATGAAAATTGCAGCTACGAAAGAAAGCCGGAAAGGGATAAAGAATGAAGGTAAAGGTAATCGGTGCGGGACTTGCCGGATGCGAGGCTGTATTGCAGCTTACAAGGCGGGGCATAGCCGTTGAGCTGTATGAAATGAAGCCGATGAAATTTTCTCCCGCGCACCATAGCGAGGACTTCGCGGAGCTTGTATGCTCAACCTCACTCAAAGCGGACAGGATTGAAAACGCGTGAGGGCTTCTAAAAGAGGAAATGCGCCTGTTCGGTTCAGTTATGATGGAGGCGGCGGATATAAGCCGTGTACCGGCAGGCGGTGCGCTTGCGGTTGACCGCGACGTTTTTTCGCGATATATAACGGACAAGATAAAATCCGACCCGCTTGTAACAGTGATAAACGGCGAGGTAACGGAAATAAATCCCGACGAATATACGATAATCGCGACCGGACCTCTTACTTCGGAGGGACTTGCGGAAAATATAGGGCAGCTCACCGGCGGAGATTCACTGTATTTCTATGACGCGGCGGCTCCGATTGTGACGGCGGAAAGCATAAATCAAGAAAAGGTATTCCGCGCCGCGCGCTATAACAGGGGTACGGCGGATTACATTAATTGCCCGATGACACGAGAGGAATACGAGGCGTTTTATAACGAGCTTGTGAACGCGGAAACCGCTCCGCTCAAAAGCTTTGAAAACCAAAAGGTGTTCGAGGGGTGTATGCCAGTGGAGGTTATGGCGAAGCGCGTGTTTGAAACTCTTACCTTCGGTCCGCTTAAGACTGTAGGTCTGGTAAACCCGAAAACGGGTAAGGATGACGCGTACGCGGTGGTTCAGCTTCGACAGGACAATAAGGAGGCGACGCTCTATAATCTTGTGGGATTTCAGACAAATTTGAAATGGGGCGAACAGAGGCGGGTCTTTTCAATGATTCCCGGACTTGAGAATGCCGAGTTTGCGCGGTACGGAGTAATGCACAGAAACACATATATTAATTCGCCCAAGCTGCTGAATCAATATTATCAGATGCAAAAATATCCGAAAGTATTTTTTGCAGGTCAAATAACCGGCGTTGAGGGGTATGTTGAGTCAGCGTCAAGCGGAATACTTGTGGGACTTAATATGGCAAGGTTAATTGAGGGACAAGCAATGCTTGAGCCGGATATGCGCACCGCCATAGGCGCGCTCCCGCTGTACATCTCAAACGGAGGAATAACAAAGCTTCAACCGATGAATTCAAATTTCGGCATCATAGAGGGACTTGACGAGCGTATCAGAAATAAAGCGGAACGCTATAACAAAATAGCAATTCGCGCTTTAAATATAATACAAAAACAAATAAAGGAGAGTTAAAAATGAAAAAGAAAACGAAGATTATTTTGACAACCATAGCGGCTCTTGCTGCCGCGTTTGCGGTAAGTGCCTGCTCCGGCGGTTCAACCACAACAACCGAAAAGGTAACTCCGACATTTATGTATTTCTATACAAACGCGGATGTCGAAGTTGTTGAGCCTTTGATTGACGAATTGCAGGCGGAATACGGCGAGAAGGTTAATTTCAGCCTTGTGAATGTTGATGAGAACCCTGAAGCGCTTGAAAACTTCTCACTTGTTTCGGGCAATACTCCCGCTCTAATTATGCTTAACACCGATAATGACATTTCAAAATTCGAGTTTTCATGCACGGATAAGGAAGTACTTTCGGCGGATATTGAGGAAGCATTGAATAATTAAAAAGAATTCGCTTCGGACTGTAGGCAAAACCCTCCGGTCTTTTATGCGGATTATGTTGACAGCCAAAAACGGCGCCTGCGGCGCCGTTTCAGACTGTAGACAAACCACTGTACAAAACACCTCATTTGTGATATAATATAA
>JAJBTG010000072.1 GCA_020860985.1 Oscillospiraceae bacterium | reverse complement strand
ACAAAAACAGCAACATCAAGCTCACCAGGACCGCCGCCCCGACACAAGGACTTAGCGAAATCATTACGAACGCGCAGCCGAGAAGAAACAGAAGCGTTACGACAAGCGTTACCGGCTTGTTCGCCGCGGTTGAAAATTTATATAACAAACCGTTATTTTTCGCGCAGCGCAAAAGAACTATTCCAACCGTGCAAACCGAGCGCGACATGATAAATCCGAGCGCAATCATCGCGGTTTCTCCGTAAATTGTTATCTCGTTCATAAATCCGAAATAGAGCAGAAAATATATAACGGCGCTTATAATCCCAAACGCGCCGACGTGCGGGTCTTTCAGAATTTCAAGCCTTTTCTGCTTGTCCCCGTATGAGGAAAGCGCGTCGCTTGTGTCGATAAATCCGTCGGCATGAATACCTCCGGTAATCAAAATCGGTATCGCCGACGCCACCGCGGCAAAGCAGGCATTGTTTATTTTAAGCCGCAGACAAAGCCAAAACCACGCCATCAAAATTCCTCCCGTAACCACGCCGATAAGCGGCAGAAAGCATATTGAATACCTCATATTTTCTTTGCTCCAATAAACCCTTGGCATAGGAATCCTTGAATACATTGAAAATGCCAGACATAAGGATTTTAAAATTCTCATTTGTAATCACTCCTATTTTAGTTTATTCGCCGTGCCGCAGACAACCTCGTAAACCGCGTCGGCACGCTCCGCAATCCGACAATTAATCTCGCCGAGATTTCGCATATATTTTTTAGTGTCCCCGTCGTACTCGATTCCGTCGGAGAAAACCTCGTTCGTCACTATAATAAGATTATCGCACGAACCCGCAAGGCACTCAACTCCCAACAGGATTTCTTCGACCGCGCCCTCTCCCGAGCCGCCCTCGCAATACATCTCATTTGCCGTAAGATTGGACATACATTCCAAAACGGCGGTACCGCTGATTTGCAAATCTTTTATATTGGTGTACCGCTCCTCCGTCTTAAAGCCTTTTCCCGCCCTCATGGCGCGGTGACGCTCTATCCGCCTTACACATTCCTCGTCATACGGCTTCATCGCGGCTACATATGTAAGCTCTCCGCCCAATTCCACGGCAAGACATTCCGCAAACTCCGATTTTCCGCTTGCGCTTCCGCCGATAATCAATGCAAGCATCAGACCAGCTCCTTATATTCTTCGACGTCAATATCCTCAAACGTCGCCATTTCATTATAAACGGCAAGCGCCGCATCAAGAAGCGGCAACAGCATAACCCCGCCGGTGCCCTCGCCAAGACACATATCCGCGCGTATTACGACGCTAAGACCAAGCTTGTCCAAAATTAAATCCTCAGCCGATTCCTTAGAGGAATGAGAGGCAAGCATAAAATCCGCGCATCTCGGTTCTATCTCAGCGGCGCACAGCGCCGCAGCCGCGCTGATTACTCCGTCAATCACAATAGGTATCCGGTATACCGCGCCGCCTATGAACACTCCCGCAAGCGCCGCAATATCAAGCCCGCCAACCTTTGAAAGAACATCCAAGGCATCCGCCGCGTTTGGCTTATGCCTGTCAATCGCGGCTTTTATAACCTCGATTTTTCTGCTTAAGCCCTCGCTTGAAAGTCCCGCTCCGCGTCCCGTAACCTCCTCCGGTGATTTATCCAGAATCACGCTTACAATAGCCGCGCTCGTTGTAGTATTCCCTATTCCCATTTCACCGGTTACGATGATTTTGTGTCCCTTTTTCGACAATTCGCCCACACATTCGATTCCGACCTGGATTGCCCGTTGCGCCTCGTCACGCGTCATTGCCGGCTCCTTGAGCATATTTTTTGTTCCGTACGCGATTTTGCGGTTTTTTACCCCCGCAACCTCAGCGTTTACTCCGACATCCACAGGGAAAACCTCGGCATTTACCGCGCGCGACATGGCGCACACGCTCGCCTTTCCAGCCGCGATATTCTCGGTTACAACAGCGGTAACCTCCTGCGTTGTCTGCGTAATGCCCTCCTCAACAACGCCGTTATCCGCGCACATAACAACAACCGCGCGCTTTGATATGTCCACATTTAGTGTCCCCTCAATTCCCGCGATACGAGCTATGCAGTCCTCAAATTTTCCGAGCCCGTGCAGCGGCTTTGCGATACTGTTCCAGCGTTTTTTTGCTCCGATTACGGCGTTTTCGTCAAGCTTATTTATTTCATACATTCGGTACGCCTCTTTTCACAATGTTCTATAAAGCTTTCCGCAAAGCTCCTGTTCGCATAAAAATGTATATGCGGATAGCCCGCGAAGATATTCTCGTTAGCGTGCGCGCATCCCCACTCACGCTCGTTTTTATGCGCGATAAAGTCATCCCCGTTATTCTCGCTGTCATAATAATGAAACTCATGCGCGCGAATTTTTCTGCCCTTTTTACAGAAAATATTATCCGTTTTCGCTTCAAGCTCAACATATCCGAAACGGCGCAGGCTTTCTGTCTTAAAGCTATCTCCTTTAATCACGCCCACCATTTCATAGCGCTGTCCGGTTATGTCGCTCATTCCCTCATGCAGATACATAAAGCCGCCACATTCCGCGATACACGGTATTTTATTTTCAATCGCCGCCCCTACGGAGTCCTTCATAGAAATATTCTCGGCAAGCAGCTCCGCGTAAAGCTCGGGATAGCCGCCTCCCAAAATCAAGCCGTCAATGTTCTCCGGCAGCTCGGCATCGTCGAGCGGACTGAAGCTGACAATTTCCGCTCCAAGCTCACGAAGCAGATTCAGATTGTCCTCATAATAGAAGCAAAACGCCCTGTCGCGCGCAACCGCTATTTTGACTCTCGGCTTTACCTCTTTTTCAATATATTCCTTTTTATTAAAATCCGCGGCGACATCAAGTATTCCCTCAATATCAAGCGTGTGTTCCGCCGTTTCCGCAAGAATGTTTAGCTTGTCCTTTAGGTCCTGTATTTCCGCCGCCGTGACAAGTCCGAGATACCTGTTCTCAAGCTGCGCCTCCACGCTGAACGGAAAATATCCGAGCGGCCTTACTCCCTCCGCTTCGCATACAGCCTTTAACCGCTCATAAATCGACGCGGTCACGCAGTTAAATATCACGCCTTTAATATTGTTTTTTCTGTACCGTAAAAATCCCTTAATGACGGCGCCCACGGAATTTCCCATTCCCTTGGCGTTTATAACCAATATGACCGGAGTTTGGGTTATTTCGGAAATTTCATGGGAGCTTGCCGATTCCGTAAAATTTATCCCGTCATAAAATCCCATAACGCCCTCAATAATCGATATATCGGCGGCATTTTTTTTAAATAAATATTTTAGTGTCCCCTCGTCCATAAAATAGCTGTCAAGATTATACGACGGTGCGCCGATAACCTCCTTATGGAACATCGTGTCTATATAATCGGGGCCGCATTTGAAAGAGGCGGCTTTATATCCTCGGTCTACAAAATACTGCAATAACGCGCATACAATCGTAGTTTTTCCGGAACCGCTCGATGTCCCGGCAATCATAATTTTTTTCACGTTACACTCTCCTTTCGTTTCGCGGTAATCACAAATACCGGATTTAATCCGCACATTAGATTTAGTCCTCCCGCCTTTTTATTCCGCGCGGCATTTATCTGAGATACTTCAAAATCCATATTCAATTCCTTTAATATATTTAGTGTCCCCAACGCGGTTTCAAGCGCGATTGCGTTTATAACAAATCGCGCATTTACATTTTTTGCAAGCGCGGCTTCTATTATTCCGCGCATATTTCCGGAGCTTCCGCCGATAAAAACCTTGCTCGGAGCCTCCGCATCCGAAAGGCATTGCGGCGCATTTCCTCTTATAATACATACGTTATCGGTCATAAATTTTTTACAGTTTTCCTCTATCAGCTCCGCCGCGCCGCCATTTTTTTCAACCGCATACACTGTTCCTCTGCGGCATAAAAGCGCCATCTCAACCGTAACGGAGCCGGTTCCCGCGCCGATATCCCAGCAAATATCGTTTTCCTTGATACAGAGCTTTGAAAGCGACACACTCCGTACCTCGCTTTTTGTCATGGGTACATCTGCGCGTATAAATTCATCGTCGTTAATTCCAATTCTTACCGCATTGCTGAAGTTAGGGTTTTCAATAATCATTACCGACAGCGGGTTTAATTCTTTATCGGAAAAATCACGCGCGCGTCCCGAGAATATTCTTTCATCATTGTATGAAAGCCGCTCCCCGATATACACTTTAGTGTCCCCAAGATTAAATTCCGTTAGCCTGCGGCACGGATTTTCGCCGAGAAGCACAAAGTTTTTTTCGTGCGTCCTGACCTCGCTCACAATATTGCATTTTCTGCCGTGCAAACTCACCGTGTTTATGTCCTCATATGACATTCCGAGTCTGCCGCAAAAATAAACAAGCGAGCTGATTCCCGGAACTATCTCAACATCAAACTCGTCAAATAGCGGTGCCAGCTTTTTCGCTCCGCTGTAAAATCACGTATCCCCCCACATCTACACCTCCGGCGTTTTTGCGCCGCTCTTTTATATACAATCGGCAAAATCGGCAATGTCATATAAGGCAAGCATGATTTTGCGTTGATAGGATAACGGCGCAGTCATGCGCTTTGCGCCTGCCAAGACATCCGCCGCTTCTATTTTAATTTTTGCCCCATTCGTCAATGTGTCCGCGTTTCCCATGCCAATACCGATAATATAAATTTTCATTTCAATTCCTCAATTATTCTCAATATTTCGTCAAGTGTAATTCCGCTTTCTTGCGACGGGCGGCGCAAAATTAACGGTACCGCGCCGACTTCTCTCGCCGCTTCAAGCTTTTCCGTAAATCCACCCGCGGCGCCGGACTCCTTTGTAACAAGGTATTTTACGTTTGTTTCTCTGAGCATCGCCGCGTTAAGCTCCGCGGAAAAGGGTCCCTGCATACAAATCAGCCTTTTCCCGAAGAACCCCATTTTGTTACACTCCGCAACAACCTCGGCGTTCGGAAGAACGCGCGCGTAGACGCGCTCCTTGATTGGCTTGAATGCCGCAAGCCCCTTTGAACCCGTAGAAACAAAAACATTTCCGTCCTTATTAAAAAGATACTCGACGATTTCTTCGGGCGTATTAAATCGTTCGCCGCACCCGCTGTCAATATTTTCGCGTACTACTCTGACCATTTTCAGCTTCGCTTTTTCGCACGCCGCCCTTATGTTGCGGCTTACATTGACGGCATACGGATGGGTTGCATCGATGCAAAGGCGGAAATTATGCGTTTTAATAAGCTCGCTCATTCCGTCCTCGTCAAGTCTGCCCTGCAAAAAATCAATGCTTTCCGATAAAATCCGCGCTCCGTATTCCGTCGCGACGCATACAAGCGCCGATATGTTTTTTTTGTCGAGAAGCTCCGCAATTTTGCGTCCCTCCTCGGTTCCTCCGAATATTAAAATTTTATATTCTGTACCCACGCGGCGTCACCATTTTCCCGTTTATTATTTCAGTTTGACTGTTTCCGATAAAAACAGTTGTAAACATATCAACTTTAGTGTCCCTCAATTCTGTTAAGCTCATGATTTTGTGTCCCTCTCCCTCGCGTCCGATATTTACCGCAATACCGCATATTGTTTCGGGGCTCTTATATTTCAGCATAATATCACAGGCTCTTTGCAGATAGTCGGCACGTTTCTTGCTTGAGGGATTATAAAGGCAGATTGAGAAATCCGCGGCCGCCGCATATTCAAGACGTTTTTCAATAAGCTCCCAAGGAGTCAGCAAATCGCTCAGGCTCACCACCGCAAAATCATGCGTGAGCGGAGCGCCGAGCATCGCCGCGCCGCTGAGAGCGGCGGTTACACCCGGAACCACCTCCGTTTCAATCGGAGGATATTCCTGCGAAAGCTCATAAATCAACGCCGCCATTCCGTAAACGCCGCTGTCGCCGCTGCACACAACCGCGACGGTTTTTCCTTTCAGTACCTCCTCAATAGCCGTCCGACACCGCTCGACCTCCCCTTTCATCGGAGTTGAAAAATATTGCTTGTCGGGGAAAATCTCTTTCAAAAGCTCCGTATAG
>JAJBTG010000281.1 GCA_020860985.1 Oscillospiraceae bacterium | reverse complement strand
CGGATACGCCTGTGAAGCAGCTAAGAGCGTTACCGGATAAAATTGTTAAGGCGTATGTGGTAAACAATGTTATTGCATAACACTGTAAATAAAAAGCATTGGAGGAAAAAACTATGTTACAGAACAAGACCGCTCAAGCATGGCTTGACGAAATGGCGGCTATGTGTCAGCCGGATAACATCGTGCTGATTACAGGCGAGGAAGCACAGCTGGATGCTTTGAGAGAAGAAGCAGTCGCAACGGGCGAAATGATTAAGCTTAACGAAGAAAAGCTTCCCGGCTGCTACTATCACAGAACAGCGGAGAACGACGTGGCTCGTGTAGAAGACAGAACATTTATCTGTACTCCGACGGAAGAGGAAGCAGGTCCTATAAATAACTGGATGGCTCCCGATGAAATGTACGCTAAGCTTAAGGCTTTGTACAACGGTTCCATGAAGGGCAGAACAATGTATGTTATTCCATATTCAATGGGTCCGGTAGGCTCACCGTTCTCGAAGATTGGTATCGAATTAACAGACAGTATCTATGTTGTATTGAACATGGTTATTATGACAAGAGTCGGTCAGAAGGTTCTTGACCAGCTCGGTACGGCGGAGGACGCCGAATTTATTAAGTGCCTGCACGCAAAGAAGGATGTAAATCCCGATGACAGATATATCGTACAGTTCCCGCAGGATAACACAATTTGGTCAATCAACTCCGCATACGGCGGCAACGTACTTTTGGGTAAGAAGTGCTTCGCTTTGAGAATAGCTTCATACCTCGGTAAGAATCAGGGCTGGATGGCTGAGCATATGCTTATTCTCGGTCTTGAAAATCCGCAGGGCGAGGTTAAGTATATCTGTGCGGCGTTCCCGTCAGCTTGCGGCAAAACCAATTTGGCTATGCTTATTCCTCCGGAATATCTCAAGAAGCAGGGATATAAGGTATGGACTGTCGGCGATGATATTTCATGGTTGAATATCGGTCCGGACGGCAGACTTTACGCTATCAACCCCGAATCGGGCTTCTTCGGCGTAGCTCCCGGAACATCGGTTAAGACTAACTTTAACGCGCTTGAATCAACAAAGAAGAATACAATCTTCACAAATGTTGCAATTAACAATGACGATATGACAGTTTGGTGGGAAGGACTTGATAAGAATCCTCCTGTAAACGCGACAGAGTGGAAGGGCGCTAAGGTAAACGGCGTTGAATACACAGAAGCGGGCAATAAGCTTGCTCACCCGAACTCGAGATTTACCGCTCCGGCTGTAAATTGTCCGTGTATTTCACCGGAATTTGAGAACCCGCAGGGTGTTCCCGTTGATGCAATCGTATTCGGCGGCAGACGTGCAAAGTGCGCTCCGCTTGTATATCAGTCGAGAGATTGGCAGCACGGTACATTTGTAGGCGCAACAATGGCTTCGGAAACAACAGCGGCAGCTGCCGGCGCGGTTGGCGTGGTAAGACGCGATCCTATGGCTATGAAGCCGTTCGTTGGCTATAATATGGCTGATTACTGGGGTCACTGGTTGGAAATGGGCAAGAAGCTCGGCGACAAGGCTCCGAAGATTTTCCATGTTAACTGGTTCAGAAAGGATGACGACGGCAACTTCATGTGGCCGGGATTCGGCGACAATATGCGTGTACTTCTTTGGATTCTTGACAGATGTGCGGGTAAGGTTGACGCGGATGAATGTGCAATCGGTTACGTTCCCAAGGAGGGCGATATCGATATTACCGGTCTTGAAGATGAGAATATTGACCTTAAGGGACTTCTTACAATCGATAACGAGGTATGGCTCGAGGATGTTGAAAACATCAAGGAATACTTCGCTCAGTTCGGTGACAGACTTCCCAAGGAAATGGCGGAAGAGCTTGTTAAGCTTGAAAACAACCTAAAGAAATAAATTACCAAAACTCCCGAAGCGTTGCTTCGGGAGTTTTTTGTATTAAAAATGTTTTCTCACGCTTGCGCGCCGCGCGGTTTTGTGTTACAATAATCTCACAAATGATTCGATAAGGAGAGAATACATGGCATTATATTCAATTGCGGATTTGCATTTGCCTCTCGGAATAGACAAACCGATGGATGTGTTCGGGGTGGCATGGAGCAATTATGTAGAGCGTCTTGCGGATAACTGGCAGAGTAAAATCAGCGCGGGCGACACGGTGGTTATGCCGGGCGATTTTTCATGGGCGACATATCTGGAGCAATCGTATAAGGATTTTGAATTTTTAAATAAGCTTAACGGCAGAAAGATTTTGCTTAAGGGAAACCACGATTATTGGTGGACAACTATGAACAAATTAAAAGAGTTTATCTCCGTAAACGGCTTTGACAATATATTTTTCCTGCAAAACAATTCGTATAAATATGAGGACATTGCCATATGCGGCACTCGCGGATGGCTTCATCCGGCATGGGACAGCTTCAAGGCGGACGACAGGAAAATATTTGACCGCGAGGTTCTGCGGCTTGAGCTATCGCTTAACAGCGCGGGGGATAGCGGAGAGATATATGTTTTCACACATTACCCTCCGCGTTCCAATAAGCTTGAAAGCAACGAATTTGTGGAAATGATGGAACGCTATCCGGTGTCAAAATGTATTTACGGACATCTGCACAGCGCGGCGCACAAAAATGCGGTCGAGGTGACGGAGGGCGGAATAGAGTACAAGCTTGTGTCGTCCGATTATTTGCAGTTTAACCCCGTGCTGATTAGGGAATAAAATTTATTTGACGGCAGTGAAAATTAGGATAAATTGGGAGATGAATTTATGAAGTTGATGTTTGCGTCGGATATTCACGGCTCGGCATACTGGACGAAAAAAATGACGGAGGTTTACAGAACGGAAAATGCGGAAAGGCTGGTGCTTCTGGGCGATTTGCTCTATCACGGACCAAGGAATGATTTGCCGCGTGATTACAATCCCCGTGAGGTAATAGAGATATTGAACTCCATGAATAATGAGCTGCTTTGTGTGCGCGGAAACTGCGACACGGAGGTGGACCAAATGGTTCTTGATTTCCCGATTTTGGCTGATTACGCGATTCTCTATCTCGACGGCAGAATGGTTTACATAACTCCCGGACATATTTTCAATAATGAAAATTTGCCTAAAATAAACAAAGGCGATATCCTGATGAACGGACACACGCATATTCAGGCGATTGAGGATATGGGCGAATATACGTACCTAAACCCCGGTTCGGTTTCGATTCCGAAGGGCGGCAACAGAAACAGCTATATGATTTATGAAAACGGCGAATTTACAATTAAAGAGCTGTATTGAGCCGGCAGTCGGTTAAAGAGCGATAAAGCTAACCACATTACGATTGAAAAAATTCAATCGCAATGCGGTTTTTTAAATTAATATACAGTTTATCAATGAGGCGAAAGGCGCGGCACCGTGCCGCCTTGATTTAATTATTCGCCCAATTTGTAAAAATGCTCAAAAAATGTCGGGTATGATACGTCAACGCAAGCGCTGTCGTCAAGCGTACTGCTTCCGTCTGCAAGCTGCGATAGGATTGTAAGGCTCATAGCCATTCTGTGATCGCCGTAGGTTTTGAAATCCGCACCGTTAATCGGCTTGCCGCCGCGAATAATCATACCGTCGTCCGTTTCGGTTATATCGACCCCGCATTTTGAAAATTCGTCAACAACGGCGCGTATTCTGTTTGTTTCCTTGACCTTTAATTCTCGTGCGTCCTTTATAATGGTTTCGCCTTGTGCGAAAACCGCCGCCGCGGCGATAATAGGAATTTCGTCTATAAGCCGCGGAATAATATCACCGCCTATTTCAACTCCGTTCAGAGAGGAGGAGGAAACTGTTATATCCGCGACAGGTTCGCCTGCGGCGCTTCTTACATTTTCAATCCTCATATTTGCGTGCATGAATTTAAAAACATCTATAATGCCGGTTCTTGTGGGATTTATGCCGACGTTTTTAATTGTGATTTCGGAATTCGGCATGATTGCCCCGAGAACCATCCAGCACGCGGCGGAGGAAATATCCCCCGGAACCTCGATTTTCTGCGGCAGGAGCTCCCGTCCCGCTCTGACGGAAATATCGAGTCCGTCAACGGAAATATCCGCTCCCATAGCGCCGAGCATTAATTCGGTATGGTCGCGCGATTTCTCAATCTCGTGAATAACCGTTTTCCCGTCGGCGTAAAGTCCGGCGAGTATAAGCGCCGTTTTAACCTGAGCGGAGGCTACCTTCATTTTATAATCCACCCCGTGCAGCTTTGTTCCGCAGATATGGAGCGGGCAGTAATCGCCGGTAATTTTTGCTCCCATAAGCGAAAGAGGTTCCGTAACACGCTTCATCGGCCGCTTGCATATTGACGCATCGCCGGTAATATCGGAGTTGAAATTCTGTCCCGCGAGTATGCCGCACAAAAGACGCGTTGTGGTGCCGCTGTTGCCGGTGTAAAGCGTCTTTTTCGGCTCGCTGAGTCCGTAAAGTCCCTTGCCGTGAACCGTCACATTATCGCCGTTTACATCTATATCAATTCCCATGCTTCTGAAACAGTCGATTGTCGAAAGGCAGTCAGCGCCTTTAAGAAATCCTTTTATTTCCGTTGTTCCTCCGGCGAGCGAGCCGAGCATAACAGCTCGGGGAGAGATGGATTTGTCGCCCGGAACGGGCAGCTCACCGCGTGCATGGTATATTTTTTTTATGTCCGTTTTCATAACTTATCCTCCAATATCAAGTATAAAAGCATTATATCATAAATATTATAGAAAGACAAGAATTATACGGATAAAAAGGAGGAGGAATTTTGAAAAAACAAAGCTTTGTAACGGGAGCGGCAATACTTATGGCGGCTAATGCGATTTCAAAAATTCTCGGAGCGGTCTTTAAAATTCCGCTTACGTATATATTAAAGGAAGAGGGAATGGCAGTATACAACATTTCATTTCAAGTATACATAATGCTGCTTTCCTTTATAATTTCGGGATTTCCGTTTGCAATTTCAAAGCTTGTGGCGGAGGATATATCAAAAAAGGACGCGAGGAAGGCGCGGCTGACAGTTAAAATTTCGACCTTAATTTTATCGTCTGTCGGAATAGCGGGAAGTCTTGCGCTTTATTTCGGCGCGGATTTTTTTGCGCTCGCAATGAAGGAGGAAAACGCCGTTTACGCCATAAAAGCGGTAGCGCCGGCTGTGTTTTTTGTGGCGCTGGGAACGGAGTACAAGAGCTATTTCCAGGGCGCGTCAAATATGATTCCCACCGCAATCTCGCAGGTAGTGGAGGCGATAATAAAGCTTGCCGCGGGATACGGACTTGCGGTTTACTTTATAAACTACGGAATCGCAAAAACATCCGGCGGAGCGATAATGGGTGTTACGGCGGGTGAAATTGTCGCGACCGCCATATTAATGCTTCTATATTTTACCGGCAAGCGGGAGGGGCGATTAAAGTCAACAAGGGAGGAAAGAAGCGAAATCATAAAATCACTGCTCGCGGTTGCAATACCGCTTTTATGCGCGTCCGTTGTCGCGGATATGATGAATGTGGTAGATACCACGATGGTGCGCTCCAGGCTGCTTGACGCGGGACTTGGTGAGGATGAGGCGCGTTTTCTGTACGGAGCGTATACCGGCTACGCGCTCACGGTGTTCCATTTACCCGTGGGGATACTCGCGACTCTCGGCGTAAGCATACTGCCGATAATCGCTGGAGCAATGGCTGTGAACGATTTAAAAAGAGCGGGACGGGCGATGAAGCTCGCTCTTGAGCTGACAATTTTTTTAGCTGTGCCGTGCGCGGTTATAATGCTTACGCAAAGTGAGGGCATATTGAAGCTTTTGTTTAACAATACAGCCTCGGCAAGGATGCTGACGGTGGTCGCGCCGTGCGTTATAATGATGTCCGTATCGCAGATTTGTTCGTCGGTGCTGCAATCCGCCAACAAAATCATGCTGCCGTTTTTCTTCGCGCTTGCGGGTTCTGTTATAAAGCTTTTGGTGGGATATGTGCTTGTCGGAAATCCGGAATATAATATATACGGCTCGGCGATAAGTGATATAATCCCCTTAGAGTAGACACTTGAAATAACAAAAAGATTTCAAGACT
>JAJBTG010000126.1 GCA_020860985.1 Oscillospiraceae bacterium | reverse complement strand
AGCGATAGCTTTTGAAATCTCCGTTTTCCCGCTTGCCATAAAACCCGTTAAAACAATATTCATCTGTTGAACACCTCTCTTTTCACAACCTCCGCCATATCATCGGGAAGCTTCGTACCGGTAAACAGCTCGTATGAAATAAGTCCCTGATATATCAGCATCCCCAATCCGTTAAGCACTGCCCGCGCACCTCGCCTTTTTGCCTCCCGCAGAAATAGTGTTTCATCGGGATTATAAATCATATCAACCACCGCTGTATCACTGTTTATAAACGACAAATCCTCAAGCTCCGCTATTTCTTCAATCGGAAGAGCGTCAAGCTGCGGCTCCATACCCGCGGAGGTGGTGTTTATGACAACGTCAAAATCCCTGTCCACAACCTCCGTTTTAATTTCAAAACCCATTTCGGCTCTGATTTTTTCAGCCAGAGAATAAACCTTTGATTTTGTGCGGTTTACAACCGTTACCGATTCCGGCTTTGCCTGAATCAATCTGATAAGCGTCGGCTTGACAACTCCGCCCGCGCCGATTATCAACAGCTTTTTGCCCTCAACCTCGATTCCCGCGCTTTTAAGCGCGGTATAAAATCCGTCCGAATCCGTATTGTAGCCTACCAATTTTCCTCCGCGGTTGACCACTGTATTAACGGAGCCTAAAAGCCGCGCCTGTTCGGAAACCTCGTCAACATACTTTATGACCTCGGTCTTATGCGGGGCGGTAACATTTACCCCCGCAATACCGAGCGCGCGGATTCCGTTGACAGCCGCCTCCAGATTATCCGGATGAACGCGCCACGCGGAATAAGTATAATCATTTCCCATACGTTCGGATATAAAATTATGCATTTTGGGTGAAAAGCTATGCTCAACCGGATAACCGATTATTCCGAGCTGCCTTGTATGTCCGCTTATTTTCTGCAAATGTATCATTCCTTCCCTGCATTTAGTTATTTACAATCGCCGCCTTAACGGTGTTTCTCATGAGCATAGCGATTGTCATGGGGCCTACGCCGCCGGGAACCGGAGTTATCGCGTCGGCAACCTTTTCCGCCGTTTCAAACTCAACATCGCCGCAAAGCTTGCCATTTTCCATACGGTTAATTCCAACGTCGATAACAACCGCGCCCTCCTTAATCATGTCGCCCTTAATGAAATTCGGTATTCCGACCGCCGCGACAAGTATATCGGCGTTTCTTGTTTTCTCCGCAAGATTTTTCGTTCTCGAATGACATATAGTAACCGTTCCGTTTTGATGCAGCAACAGCATTGCCTGCGGTTTACCGACAATATTGCTTCTTCCGACAACAACACATTCCTTGCCGCTTACATCAATTCCCGATTCCTTTATAAGCTCCATAACTCCCGCAGGGGTACACGGTACGAAATCGTAATTTCCCACCATGATTTTGCCTACGTTTATCGGATGAAAAGCGTCAACGTCCTTTTTCGGGTCGATTGCGTTTATTATTGTTTCCTCATCGATATGCTTCGGAACCGGAAGCTGCACAAGTATTCCCGAAATGCTGCTCTTCTTATTGAGCGTATCGATAAGCGACAGCAGCTCCTCCTGAGTGGTTTCCTCCGGCAGCGCGTACTTTTCCGAATAAATTCCGCAGGCTTCGCACGCTATTTCCTTATTGCGCACATAAACCTGACTTGCCGGATCCTCACCCACGATGATTACGGCGAGTCCCGGATTTATTCCCTCTTTTTTCAGCTCCTCTACCTTTTCCTTCAGCTCCGACTTTATTCTTGCCGAAACTTCCTTTCCCTTTAACAGCTTTGCCATTTTTATTCCTCCTTTGCTCATTTAAAATATCGCCCTTGGGCGGTCTTATCAGACATCTGTTTTGATAACCGATTAAATCCGTTCGTCCCGCTTTGGTCAGCGCTTCATATACAAGCGCGTAATTTTCGGGGTTGCGGAATTGCAGCAGCGCGCGCTGCATATGCTTCTCCTTCGGTGTTTTCGGAACGTATACCTTTTTCATCGTAAACGGGTCAAGTCCCGTATAAAACATACAGGTTGAGATTGTTCCCGGCGTAGGATAGAAATCCTGCACCTGCTGCGGATTTATATTATGCTCCTTAAGATATACCGCAAGATTTACCGCGTCGCGAAGAGTGCTTCCCGGGTGGCTTGACATCAAATACGGAACAAGATACTGCTTCTTCCCTATCTGCTCGTTTATTTTATAGAACTTGTCCGAAAATTTATTGAACACGCCGTTCTCCGGCTTACCCATATATTTTAGTACATTGTCGCTTATATGCTCGGGCGCGACCTTTAACTGACCGCTTATATGATACTTGCAAAGCTCATAAAAAAACGTGTCGTCCTTATCGTTTATCAAATAGTCAAAGCGTATTCCCGAACGTATAAATACCTTTTTAACTCCGTCTATGCTTCGCAGCTTCCGCAAAAGCTCAAGATATTTTTTATGGGATATTTCCATGTTTTTGCACGGCTCCGGAAACAGGCATTGCCTGTCCTTGCACGCGCCGAGCGTGGGCTGTTTTTTACAGGCGGGTCCTCTGAAATTCGCCGTGGGGCCTCCCACGTCATGAATATATCCTTTAAAATCCTTGTCCTTTACCATTTCCTTTGCTTCGGCTATGAGCGACTCATCGCTTCGCGAGGTCACTATTCGCCCCTGATGAAACGCAAGCGCGCAAAAATTGCAGCTTCCAAAGCATCCCCTATTGGCGGCAAGCGAGAATTTAACCTCGCAAATCGCGGGAACCCCGCCGTCCTTTTCATATATGGGATGATAATTTTTCATATATGGCAGCGCGTATACCGCGTCAAGCTCGTCCGTTTCGAGGGGCGGCATCGGCGGATTTTGTATAAGATATTTATCGCCGTGCTTCTGCACAAGCGTTTTTCCTATATACGGATTCTGCTCGTAATACTGTATCCTGCACGAATCGGCATATGCCCTCTTGCTGTCCAAACATTCCTCATAGCTTGGCAAGAGGACTGAAGAGTTAATGTCGTAGTCGTTTGAAAGATAACACGTTCCCGGAATATCCGTGATTTCATTCACAGGTACGCCGTCACGCAGCTTATCCGCGATTGCGGCAATCTGCTTTTCACCCATGCCGTACATGAGAATATTCGCGCGGCTGTCAAGCAAAATTGAACGGTGGATTTTATCGTCCCAATAATCGTAATGCGCAAAGCGTCTTAGGCTCGCCTCAACCCCGCCAATCAAAATCGGAATACTTCCGAACGCCTCCCTGATTCTGTTGCAGTAAACAATTGTAGCCCTGTCGGGTCGCATACCCGCTTTATTTCCCGGGGCATATGAATCGTCATGGCGCTTTTTCTTGCTCGCCGTATAGTGATTTACCATGCTGTCGATATTCCCCGCACTCACAAGAACGCCAAGCTTCGGTCTGCCCAGCTTTACAAAGTCGTCGATTTTGCGCCAATCCGGCAGTGCCGAAATTCCTACTCTGTAGCCTCTGCTTTCAAGCACGCGCGATATTATCGCGTGTCCGAAGCTGGGATGATCCACATAAGCGTCGCCGACAATATAAAGAAAATCAAGCTCGTCCCAACCGCGCTTGCTCATATCCGACTTTGAAATCGGCAAAAAATCATTCTTCATCGCTGTCGTCCTCAATCATATTCATATCTGCGTGGCTTATAAGTACATCACGCGGCTTCAAGCCGTTTGCTCCGGAAATTATTCCGCGCGCCTCCATCTGGTCTATAATGCGTCCCGCTCTCGAATAGCCGACGCTCAATCTGCGCTGAATAAGCGACGTGGAAATCTTGCCGCACTCTACCGCAAGCTGAATTGCGTCCTGCAAAAGCGGATCTCCGTCCTCCTCTACATCGGGCGTTACGCCGTTTTCACCCGTTGAGCAGCGCTCTATATGCTCCGCCAAATCCTCACTGTAATGAGTTTCACCCATATTCTCCTTGATAAAATCAAGCACCTTTTCAATTTCCGGGTCGGACACAAACGCGCCCTGAACGCGAGTGGTTGCGCGCGCACCCATGGGATAATACAGCATATCGCCGTTGCCGAGAAGCTTTTCCGCGCCGCCCTTATCGATAATCGTTCTGCTGTCCACCTGGCTCGAAACCGCGAACGCTATTCTCGACGGCACATTCGCTTTGATAAGACCGGTAATTACATCAACCGATGGACGCTGCGTCGCAATTATGAGGTGCAGTCCGGCGGCTCTGGCAAGCTGCGTCAGTCGAACGATATAGTCCTCGACCTCCTTAGCCGCAACCATCATCAAATCCGCAAGCTCGTCTATAATTATAACAATCTGCGGTATCTTTTCTCCGCCCGTGCTTTCCATAAGCTTATTATACGATTCAAGCTTTCTTACGCTTGTTTCCTTAAACAGCTCATATCTGCGCATCATCTCCGCAACCGCCCAATTCAGAGCGCCCGCCGCCTTTTTCGGCTCGGTAACAACCGGAATCAAAAGATGCGGTATTCCGTTATAAACACCCAGCTCAACAACCTTAGGGTCAACCATGATAAGCTTTACCTCCTCTGGTGAAGCCTTGTAGAGAATACTCATGATAATTGAGTTTATGCATACACTCTTACCCGAGCCGGTCGCTCCGGCAATAAGAACGTGCGGCATTTTCGCAATATCGCCGAGAACAACATTGCCGCCTATGTCCTTTCCGAGCGCTATGGTAAGCTTTGACTTTGATTTTTTAAATTCGGTCGTATCAAGTATTTCTCTTATCGAAACGCTCGCAACCTTTTTATTCGGTATCTCAACTCCCACCGCCGCCTTACCCGGAACGGGCGCTATAAGAACCGTTGAAACTGCAAGGTTAAGCGCTATATCATCCGCCAACCCTACGATTTTTGAGAGCTTTATTCCCGTGTCCGGCTGGATTTCATAACGCGTTACGGTAGGTCCCTGCGTCACCTGCAAGAGCTTCGCCTTAACTCCGAAATCATCCAAAATCGCAATAAGCTTTTCGGCGTTCCTCCGCATTTCCTCTCGTTGATCTCCTGACATTGCCTTGGGTTTATTCAAAAGATTGAGCGAGGGATAAACATATTCCACCGGCGGTTTCTCGATTGCGGCGTTAAGCTCCTGATGAAACTCGTCCCGCTCCTCGTCCGTGATTTTTGAGGTCTTTTTCTTAGGCGTATCCGTTTCCGGCTTGTCCGCAGATTCAGTAATTTCTGTAGCCTCGACGGCTTCCTCCTTTACTTTAACCTCCTTGCCGCTGTCAAGCTTTCCGAAAACCTCATCTATTCCGTCGGAAAAATCGGAACCGGAGCTTTGCTCAATTTCCTTTGCCGGCTCCTTTTCTTCCTCCGTCTTTTTCTCCGATTTTTTCTCGGCTTTCTTCTTTTTGGTTTTCTTTGTCTTGTCCGGCTGATTGTCAAATGCGAAGGAATTGGCGGCGCTTACGGCGTCATTTTCCTCCGGTGCGGAATCCTCATATTCCTCATATTCCTCATATTCCTCGCTTCTGCGCTCGTTATAGCTTTCCCGCAAATCGCCGCACTTGTCCTTTACGTCAAGGAACATAACGCGTATGTACTTTGCCGCCATTCCTATAATGGAAACATTCGCGATTGCGCTTGCGAGAAGTATCAGCGTAAACGATAGAATGATATATGAAGCAACCGTCTGCACCATCTTTTCCATAAACACGCTTACGCACGCGCCCAGAAATCCGCCGCCCATGCAATATTCGGCGCCCCAATAGTACGCGTCGCCGATTCCCGTGTCGGCAGACAAATTTATAATCGCGCTTACGTTTACCATCGCTAACAGCAGAAGTATAAGCTTATTCCAGAAGCGGTTTGTGTCGCGGTATTTTACGAGATAGAACAGCAGTCCGCCCGTGACCACCGGCATAAAATATCCGACAGGTCCCCATAATCCGCAGAACGCCTGCTTTACAAGGTCATTTATATATCCGCCCGTTTCGCCGCTGTCAATATACATAAATACCGCGAGCAGTATTGTAATAAGCAAATCCGCTATCACATATGTAGTATAATAATTCTTTTTCTGCTTTGTTTTTCGTTTTGTTCGTGTATTTGTTTTCTTTTTTGCAGCCATAACATTCGCCTCTCTGTGTAATTTT
>JAJBTG010000034.1:613-6163 GCA_020860985.1 Oscillospiraceae bacterium | reverse complement strand
ATGCTGCTTATATTTATTCCGTCATACGTTATCCTGCCGTCCGCAATGTCGTAGAAACGATTGATTAGGTTCGTAATCGTGGTTTTACCCGCGCCGGTTGAGCCGACAAAGGCAACCTTTTCGCCATGCTCCGCACAAAGCGAAATGTCGTGGAGAACTATCTTTTCCTCGTTATAGCCGAAATCAACATCTGTAAATTCGACATTTCCGGTAAGAAGAGTATACTTCGCGCCGCCGTTCTTATCCGGCACCTTCCACGCCCATATATTCGTATTTTCTTCCGTTTCAACAAGATTATCGTTTCTGTCGTACTTGACGTTTACAAGCGTTACATAGCCGTTATCCTGCTCGATTTCCTCGTCCATAAGATTGAATATTCTCTCCGCGCCGGCAAGCGCCATTACTATGGAATTGAGCTGCTGAGATATTTGGTTTATCGGCATCGTAAAGGATTTTGAAAGCTGTAAAAATGACGCGATAATACCGAGCGTAAGTCCGCCGATGCCGTTTATCGCAAGCGCGCCGCCGATAACCGCTATCAGAACATATTGCAGATTGCCGAGGTTTGCCATTATGGGCATAAGGATATTCGCAAACTTGTTAGCCTCCGACGCATCGGCGCAAAGCTCGTCGTTAAGCTTGTCAAAGTCCTCCTTCGCGTGTTCCTCGTGACAGAACACCTTTACGACCTTCTGCCCGTTTATCATTTCCTCTATATATCCGTTGACCGCTCCGAGAGCGCGCTGCTGTCTTACGAAGAACTTTCCGCTTGAGCCAGCTATTTTACGCGTCACAATCATCATACAGCCCACGAATAAAAGCACAAATACCGTCAGATACACATTGGACACGAACATTGCCACAAGCACCGATATTATCGTGATAACCGATGAGAACATCTGCGGTATGCTCTGCGACATCATCTGTCTTAACGTATCGGTATCGTTTGTGTAATAGCTCATTATATCGCCGTGCGTATGCGTATCGAAATATTTTATCGGCAGCTTCTGCATATGCTCGAACATTTCGTCACGTATCTTTTTCAGCACTCCCTGCGATATTGACACCATTGTCCTGTTATAGAAAAGCGTTGACAATATTCCGACAAGGTATATAACGCCCATCACGCATATTGCCTTGAGCAGTCCCGTAAACACGGGGTTCGCCTCGCTTAAGAGCGGAGTTATATAGTCGTCTATCAATGTTCCTATAAACATCGAGCCGGCAACATTCGCGACCGCGCTTAATATTATAAATATCAGAACAAGTATAAATCTGAATTTGTATTTTCCTATATATGAAAGCAGACGTTTGATTGTCTTGCCGCTGTTTTGCGCTCCGCTGTGCTTATTCATCGTCAGCGCCTCCTTTCACCTGCGAGCTGTATACCTCGCGGTATATCTCGTTGCTCTTGAGAAGCTCCTCGTGCGTTCCTATGCCATTTATCGCGCCATTATCCATTACAATTATCTTGTCGGCGTCCTCAACGGAGGAAATTCTTTGAGCTATGATTATCTTCGTTGTATCGGGAATTTCCTCGCGGAACGCGCGTCTTATACTCGCGTCGGTTTTTGTGTCAACCGCGCTGGTGCTGTCGTCAAGTATAAGAATTTTCGGTTTCTTTAAAAGCGCTCTCGCGATACAAAGTCTTTGCTTTTGTCCGCCCGATACGTTTGAACCGCCCTGCTCTATATGTGTGTCGTACTTATTCGGGAAAGTTTGGATAAACTCGTCAGCCTGCGCAAGGCGACAAACCCTTACAAGCTCCTCATCCGTCGCTTGGTCGTTGCCCCAACGCAGATTTTCCTTTATGGTACCGGAGAACAGCACGTTCTTCTGCAATACCATCGCGACCTCGTCGCGCAGGGATTTAATATCGTATTCCTTTACGTTTCTTCCGCCGACCAAAACCTCGCCGTCGAGCGTGTCATAAAGGCGCGGAATAAGCTGCACAAGGCTCGATTTGGAGCTTCCGGTTCCGCCTATTATGCCGATGGTTTCGCCCGATTTAATATCAATATTAATATCCTTTAAGCAAAGCTTTCTTTTCTTCTTTGAATAGCCGAAGTTTACATTTCTGAAAGAAATATCGCCGTTCTTGATTTCGTATACCGGATTTTCGGGATTTTTCAAATCGCTGTCCTCAACAAGAATTTCCGTAATTCTTTCCGCGGACGCTCTCGCCATAATAACCATTACGAAAATCATCGAAAGCAGCATAAGGCTCATAAGTATCTGCATCGTATACGAAATAAGGCTCGTAAGCTCACCGGTGGTCATGGTTGACGAAACGATAAATTTCGCGCCGAACCACGATATTAAAAGCATACAGCCGTATGCCGCAAACTGCATAAGCGGCGAGTTAAAGGCAATCAGCTTTTCCGCCTTCACAAAATCGCCGTAAATGTCCTGCGATACATTCTTAAACTTCTTTTCCTCGTAATCCTCGCGCACATACGATTTTACGACTCTTATGCCGTGCAGATTTTCCTGAACCACATTATTGAGCTTATCGTAAATTTTGAATACGCGCTCGAATATCGGATGCGCGTTCGACGCGATTAAATACAGTCCGACGCCGAGAATCGGTACCGCCCCGAGGAATATCAGCGACAGTCTGTGATTTATACTGAACGCCATAATCATCGAGAATATCAGCATAAGCGGACTTCTTACAGCCACTCTGATTATCATTTGATAAGCGTTCTGCACATTTGTAACGTCAGTTGTAAGTCTTGTAACAATACTCGACGTTGAAAACTTATCTATATTCGAGAAAGAGAATTTCTGTACATTATAGAACATATCCTTTCTCAAATTCTTCGCAAATCCGGCAGAGGCGCTTGCCGCATACTTTCCCGACAGCGCTCCGAACGTAAGCGATATTACGCAGGAAATAGCGAGAACTATACCCATTTTAAGTATATAATTCATATTTCCGTTGTCTATACCCTTATCTATAAGCTCAGCCATAAGATACGGTATAATTACCTCCATAATAACCTCGAGCGTGACGAATATCGGAGACAATAAAGAATCTCTCTTGTATTCCCTCACACTTCCAAGCAGCTTCTTAATCATGTAATTCCTCCTTTAAATAAGTAGTTTGCTACCATTTTATGTTGTCAAAAAAATAGACCTACGGTCTAATTTTTTTAGCCATTGCCCGCACAGGTTTTTGTATAGATAATACGCAACAGTTCCATAAGCTCGTTTTTCTGTTCCTCGCTGAGGTCGCGGGTAAGCATATCATCCATATACTTTCTTCCCTCCAACATCTCGGATGCCATCCGTATTCCTTTTTCCAAAGCTACAACCCTGTTGCCGCGGCGGTCGTCGGGATTTTCCTCAACACGTATCAATTCCTTCTTCTCCATGCGCTGAAGCAGCCCTACCAGCGTCGGGTGCTTTAATTTGAAAAACCTCTCAATGTCCTTTTGCAGTACCGTAGATTTTTCGCTATGGACAACAAACATTAAGATATGCATCTGTGAAACGGTCATATCAAGTTGCTTTAAATGATTATTGCCGTTCGCCGTAAGAAAATCGTTTATTTTTTTCAGATAAAATCCGATTCCTACATTATCATTCATAACCCTTCACTCCATTTACGTAGCGTACTACTATTATACAGTCGAATTAAATCAATGTCAATACGTTAAAGCGATTATTCACACTTTGTTCATTAATTGTTAATCTTTAAATAAATCGCGCCGCCCCGCGCTCCGTGAGCCTTACCGCCGCAAAAAAAAATAAGACTGCCGCTTAAATCGCGGCAGTCCTTCCATGTCAGCAGCAGTCGTCATGCTTGCGCTCGCATGGGTCGCAGCATGGTTCGCAGCAGCAGCAATTATTGTTGTTGTTTCCTCCGAACAATCCGCCGTCACCGCAGCAGAAGAATATAAGTACCAATATAATGATAATCCATATCCATTCACCGCCGCCGTCATTTCCGCAGCTGTTTCCTCCGAAAAGTCCCATAAAAATACCTCCTTACGCAATTTGTACTGTATACTATGCGAAAGAAGGCTTTTTGGTTACTCCGATACCTCATGAAATATATAAAATCCATCGTCGCTCTGAGTGACATACAACAGAATTTTCGGCTGACCCGCTCTGATTACCACAGTCGCCCAACCGTTTTCAGTCGCTTCTATAGGCGTATATGTCGCGCCGGGATAACGCTGATTTACGTCTCTCGAAACGGCATCATGCTGGCTGCGAAAACGAGGCTTGTTGAAAATCCCCTTGCCACGCACAATCCCGTATACGCCGGCGGCGGCAACCGCCGCGACCATAAACCATTTATTCTTCTTCATTTTCCGATGCTCCTTTATGATATTCATTGTAAACATCGCGCTTTGCAAGACCTCTGTCCTTTGCGGCACGCTTAATTGCATCCTTGGACGTCATTCCCTCCGCGATATATTTTTCAACGTGCTCGATAACGCTTATACCCTCCCAGATGTTTTCATCCGATTCCGCGCTCTTTTCGTCCGCGCCCTCGATTACAATTACATATTCGCCGCGCGGCTGCTTCTCGGTATAGAGCGACTGCGCCTGAGCCAAGGTGGTACGGATTACCTCCTCATGCAGCTTTGTAAGCTCGCGCACAAGCGCGATTCTGCGTTCGCCCCCGAACACATCCAGCATATCCGCAAGCGTATATTTGAGCTTATGAGGGGCTTCGTAAAAAA
This sequence comes from Oscillospiraceae bacterium, assembly GCA_020860985.1. Lineage (GTDB taxonomy): Bacteria > Bacillota > Clostridia > UBA1381 > UBA1381 > JALEPO01. Next base: position 1,466 of record JAJBTG010000034.1, on the reverse strand, counting down.
TCAGCGTGTGCGTGTCATTCCTTACGCTCTCGAGATGCTCGCGTCGATGCCTTTTATTCACGGATAAAAATCCCTCGAAGGCATACCGTCTTGTAGAAAGTCCCGATAAAATCAATGCGTTGATTCCGGCTACAGGTCCCGGAACGGAGGTTACATTAATGTCGTTTTCGATGCACAAGCGAACCAAATCCTCCCCGGGGTCGGAAATTGCGGGGGTTCCCGCGTCGGAAACCTGCGCTACATTCTTGCCCTGCTTCAAAAGATTTATAATATATTCGCCCTTTTCACGCTTATTATGCTCATGGTAGCTCGTGAGCGGCTTTGAAATCCCGAAATGATTCAAAAGCTGAATTGTCCTCCTTGTGTCCTCCGCCGCGATTAAATCGACCTCGTTGAAAATCTCAAGGCAGCGCACGGATATATCTCCCAAATTTCCTATGGGAGTCGCGCATAAATATAATGTACCGTTCATAATCTACCTTCCATAAATTTTGTCTATTTCCTCCGAATATGTACCTTTTTCGTTATATACATAGAGCGGCGGAAGAAGCTTAAGCTCATCTCCCCCGCAGTACATTCCCTCTATCAGCAGCATATTGGGTGTCTTATACGGCGACGGATGCACAAAGCGGAGCTTTTTCGGCTCAATCTTGTACCTGCGCATAGCGCACATAATATCGGCTATCCGCGCCGGACGATGCACCATAAAGAAACGTCCGTTAGGAACGAGAAGCTCCGCGCTTACGCGGATTACATCGTCCAAGCCGCACATGATTTAATGTCGGGAAATCGCCTGTGTATCGGCATTGTTTATAAACCCCGCTCCAACGTTCATATACGGCGGATTGCAGGT
>JAJBTG010000034.1:0-603 GCA_020860985.1 Oscillospiraceae bacterium | reverse complement strand
ACTTCTGATTGAAGTTTACTTTATAATATCGGCTTTTGCCGTAAATCTCCGCGGCGTTTTTCAAATCGCCGCATTCTATAAAAACCCTGTCGCTAAGCTTATTGTACTCCACGCTTCGGCGCGCCATTTCCGCAATCTCCGACTGTATTTCAAGTCCGTGGATTTCGGGGGTTTTCGTTTTTGAGCTGAGCAAAATAGGAACTATCCCCGTTCCGGTACAAAGGTCAAGCGTCGCGCGCGACGGAGCATCTTTGGCAAAATCGGCAAGAAGCACCGCGTCCACGCCGAATTTAAATCCGTTTTCCTTTTGAATTATGAAGCAGCCGTTTTGCAAATGGTCCAGACATTCGCCGATTTTTATCATTGGTTTGCCGCGTTGTCAACAATAGCGAAACTGATTTCGCCCATTGCCGCCACTTGTCCCTCAACTGTTGCCTTTACATTCGCCTTTCCCATTCCGTGACGGTATGTGATAAGCTCCGCGTGAAGCTCCAAAGTGTCCCCGGGAACCACCTGACGGCGGAATTTGAAATTGTTAATTCCCGTAAATACGCCGAGCTTGCCCTTATTATCCGGCATTGAAAGAACCATATCCGCTCCGAC
>JAJBTG010000052.1 GCA_020860985.1 Oscillospiraceae bacterium | reverse complement strand
CTAAATCTGTTTCGGAAAATATAGATGAAAATCTTGCCTATATGAAAAAGGTTTTCACTTATCCGATTAATAATGATGTTGTAATACGCGAGATACGAATAAAGGAAAACCGCCGTGCCTTCCTTATTTTTATAGACGGAATGGTTGCCACCGATTTGATTGACAGCGCGATAATCGAAACTCTTCAGAAGCTTCCCTATTTCAGCGATGAAGAAACATATAAATATGAGGAAGAAATTATCGATAAATTTATAAGTCACTCCCAGGCGATGGCAACGGAGGAAATGGATGTTATAATTGAGGAGGTAAACTTCGGCGGCTGCGCGGTATTTGTGGACGGGTTTAAAAAAGGATTTTCGCTGGATGTTCGTGAGTGGGGACACAGAGGGATTGATAAGCCGGAAACGGAGCAGTCGATCTACGGTCCCCAGGAGGCGTTCGCCGAAATGCTGAGAAATAATACCGTGCTTGTCAGGAAGATTATCAAAAGTGAGAAGCTTATCGCCGAGGGTGTAAAAATAGGCGACGTGAGTAAAACCCGCGGGGTCTTATTGTATATCTCCGATATAGCAAATGAAAATCTTGTGCATGAGGTACGCAGGCGAATTAAGGGAATTTCAATGGATTATGTCATTTCAATTGAAGAGGTTTCAATGATGATTGAGGATAAAACCTTTATGATGACTTCCCATACCCTTCTTACGGAGCGTCCGGACAGAGTTGCCAGAGCGCTGACTGAGGGGCGTGTAGCATTACTTTTAAACGGAAGTCCGCGCGCGCTTGTACTCCCTACCACAGCGTTTGAATTAACTCATGCAGTTTCGGATAACTATTTGCGCGTACCATATGCGAATATGTCGAGGATAATAAGAATGATAGCGATGTTTCTTTCTATTCTTTTGCCGGGATTGTATCTTGCGACAATTCTATATCATCAGGAAATAATTCCTACCTATTTATTATATTCAATAAGCGCGTCAAGGGAAAATGTTCCCTTCCCGAGCCTTGTCGAGCTGCTGCTGATGGACGCTTCTTTTGAAATGATACGCGAAGCGGGAATAAGAATGCCAAGTCCGATAGGGTCTACGTTGGGTATAGTCGGAGGTCTTATCCTCGGACAGGCGGCTGTAAGCGCGAAGATAGTAAGTCCCATTATGATTATAATAATCGCGATAACCGGTATAGGCTCTTTTGCAACCGTCGATTATTCGCTTAGCTGGAGCTACAGACTTTTGAGAATAGGCTTTATTATTTTGGCGGCGTTTATGGGATATTACGGAATAGCGGCGGGAATTTTTCTTTACAGCGCGTATATCGCCGCACAGAGAAGCTTCGGAGTGCCGTTTCTTGCACCGATGCCGAGCGTTAGCGGCAGAAATATGAGCAATCCCATATTTTCCAACGCCATATGGAAAAAGGAAAAACGCCCGTATTATCTTAAAACAAAGGATTCCGATGAGGAGCCTGAGATAAGCCGTAAATGGAAAATAGAAAAGAAACAATAAGGACGCCGGAGAGATTGTCGGAAAAATGTTTCACGTGAAACATTTTAATGGAGGTCAGAATGCTTCAAAGAAAAAAAATAACAAGTCTTATAATAAACGCGATAGCGGTCAAAATGCTTCTTACGTATCCGAGAAATATAATATTAAACAGCGGCAATGCCGCGTGGATACAGATTTTATATAATTTTATAATTGCAATTTTGATTTTTGCGCTTACGGCGGTATTATACAGAGGAAAGAAAAATATAATAGAGCTTGCGGACAGCTGCGGCGGGAAAAGCCTGAAAATCATAGTGGGGATAATTGTGTTCGCTATTTTGAGCGCAAATCTGATTTCGGTCGCAAGAATTTATCCCGAAACAATCAAAACAATATTGCTTCAGGAAAGCAGCGTTGAATTAATTATAATATTATTCGCCGTGATAATTGCGATAGGCGCGTATATGGGAATCGAATCTATCGCAACCGTGCATTATCTGTTTTTACCGATAGCGGGAATAGTAATGGTTTCATTTTTGCTGCTTCTCATTCCCTACTATAAATTTGACAATTTGTTTCCCATTTTGGGTAATGGAGCAAAAAGCATATTTATAGACGGCTTTAATTCAATATCGGTATTTTCGGATATAATTCTGCTTAATATATTTTTGCCGTATATGGAAAATTACAGCGAATTTAAGAAAAGCGGCTTTAGAGTGATAATTATAGGCGGCGTGATTGCATTCCTTATAACGCTCGCGTATTGCAGCGTTTATCCCTATCCGTCGTCAAAAAATTTTATATTTCCCGTTTATCAGCTTACGAGGATAATACATCTAAGCAGCTTTTTCAGCAGATTTGAAACATTTTTCGAGTTTGTATGGTCGATTCTGATTATGCTGTACGCGGCATTTTATATGTACGCGATATGCTATGTGCTGCAGATAACCTTCAATTTAAAATTTCACAAGCCGCTGATAGTTCCTTTGACAATAATTATTTTCGGTGCGGCGATACTTCCAAGCTCGTTTATGAAATTTATTGAGCTGGAAATGGTAATTTATTATATAGTATATCCGTTTGCCTTTTTATTGCCGATAATATTTGCGGCGGCATCAAGAAAACTGAATGGAGGAAAACATGAAAAGACTTAAAATAATACCCGCAATTTTAATCATACTTTTGCTTTCAGGATGTATGGGAACGGAACCGAATGATGTCGCATATGTTGTGGCGATGGGCTTTGACGCGGGCGAAAACGATAATTATAAAATAACGATACAATTTGCCAAGCCGACACAAATAAGCGGCGGCGCATCGGAGGAGGGCGGCAAGGGCGAAAGGATAGTGGATAATATAACAATTGAAGCGCCCAATATATATTCGGGAATAAATATAGCCAATAATATCGTAAGCAAAAAATTTTCACTGTCGCACGCAAAGCTGATGGTATTTTCAAAAGAGGTGGCTGAAAACGGGCTTGACGATATAATCGAAACTCTTGCGAGAAGCTATGAAATACGTCCCGATATGTATTTGGCGGTAGCGCCGGACGGTTCGGAGGAATATTTAAGCGAGGTAAAACCGATGCTTGAGCTGAATCCGGCAAAGTATTATCAGCTTACCTATGAAAAAAAGGGCGGTACCGGTATACCGAAAAGTGTCACACAGGATTTCTATTTCTGTAAAAGCAGCTTGTACCGCGACGCGGTTCTCCCCATAGCGGGAACGATGAAAACGGATTCGTCGTCCGGCGGCAGTGGGAGCGGCAGTGAAAGCGGCGAAGGCGGTTCATCCGAGGAAAGTATGGGCGGTATGGAAGAGGGCGGCGGCTCGGGAGGAAGCTCAGGCGAAAGCACGCAGGAGCTGCAAAAATCAATTGACGAGGGCAGTGAAGAACAAAAGTCGGTTCCGATAAATGAGGATAAATTCGAGTATAAAATTAAAAATTATTCAGCCGGAGAGGTGGCAATAGAGAAAGAAAATAAAAGTGAAGCTATGGGAATGGCGCTGTTTAAGAATAATAAGCTTGTGGGATTGATGGGCGGAATAGACAGCGAGATTTATAATATATTGAGCGGAAATTACGAATACGGCTATATAAGCTTTTACAGTGAGAAATCCCCCGATGTTCCGGTAACGGTGAGATTGGAGCAAAGAAAAATGCCGAGAATAAGCGTTGATACGAAAAAAAAGAAAATTGAGATAAAGCTGTATCTTGAATCCGACCTATACTCGCTTCCGGCAAATTATATAACCGAAAATGACATTGAATATTTTGAAAGCAATTCAAAGCAATATATTGAAAATATGTGTATGAAATTCCTTGACACAACGATAAACGAATATAATGTAGATGTTCTCGGATTTGCAAACAAGGCAAAGAAAAGCTTTTTGACATACAGTGAATTTTCGGAGCATTATCAGAATGAAAATTTCAGCGATTATGAAATTAATGTTGACGCGGAATTTAACGTAAGACATTCCGGTTTAATTATGCGTGAGGATTCAATAAGGGGGATTGATTTTTAATGAGAGTTCTGATAAGCCTTGTTATATTTTTCTATATCGCAAGGATGGTTTGCTACGGAATTTATACCTTTAAGGATAAAAATATAACGGGAGGTGTTTTTCTTATGATTCTTAGCGCGCTGACACTTTCCGTGTCCTCCATATGTATTATCGATATTTTAAAATAATACTTGTAATTATCATTCGAATAATGGTATAATATACGTAGCATGAAAGCTGTTTTCGTGCTATTCGATTTTATCACGCCGACGTGGGGGCGGCGGAATGGAGATTATTATGGAAAAGGAGTTCAGCTGTTTCTTTACCGGACACAGAAAAATGCCGCAGGCACGAATTAATGAAGTAAAAACTATTTTAAAAATAAAAATTAAAAATCTGATTGAAGATAAGGGTGTGGAAAATTTTATAGCCGGCGGCGCATTGGGGTTTGATACGATTGCCGCGGAAACGGTTATTGAATTAAAGGAGGAATACCCTCATATAAAGCTGTATCTGTACCTCCCCTGTTATGACCAAAGCAAGCTCTGGAGAGCGGAGGACAGATTTAAGTGGCGCATGATGATGTCAAAGGTTGACGGATATAAATATATAACCGAGGGAACATACACGGATGACTGTATGCAAAAGCGAAATTATAAGATGGTTGACGATGCCGATTACGGGCTCGCGTATTGCGTGATTGGGAAAAGCGGTACTGGAATGACGATAAGCTATGCCGAACAGGGCGGAAAAATAATTGACAATATCGCGGATGAAATTTATATGAATTGATATGTGCGGATAGAAACAATAAATTGGAAATATTTTACATCCCACGATTGGGGGATTAATTTTATTAATCCCTTATAAGAGCGTATACTTCATTTCTAAGCTCATAATCGCTGTCAAACAAACCGCGTATCGCGCTGGTGCGCGTTTTCGCGCCGCGCGATTTAATTCCGCGCGCGGTCATACAGCTATGCTCACCCTCGACAACCACGATAACGTCCTCGGTGCCGCATACCTTTTGGATAATCTCGGCGATATCCGCGCAGATTCTCTCCTGTAATTGCAGTCTTTTCGCGACCATATCGCATATCCGCGCGATTTTGGAAAGACCTATAACCTTGCCGTTGGGGATATATCCTACGTGGCATTTCATATTGTACATGAGAGCCAAGTGATGCTCGCAATAGCTGAAAACCTCAATGTCCTTTACAAGCACAAGGTCGTTTGAGCTTACGTTTTCAAAGCATTTGTTAAACATTTCCGCGATTTCGTCATTGGTGTAGCGCATACCCTCGAAAACCTCGTCGTACATACGCGCTACTCTGTCGGGAGTTTCGATAAGTCCCTCGCGGTCGGGGTCGTCGCCAAGCTCTGTTATAATTGTGCATATCGCTTCTTTTATTTTTTCATGATTAAATTCCTTTTTCATTTAAACACCTCTTTCATTGGGGTCCCATATGATTTTGTGGATTTGAAGCTGAAAGACCACGTCCTTTAATACCGGCTCGTTCATAATGCAGTCTATAAGCCTTTGCGGTTCGTATTCGCCGAAAACAACTCCGGCAAATATATGCGGCATAGTTTCGTAATATTCGGTAAGTCTGTCCATAACAGCCTTCATCATATTCACATCCTCGTCGGAGCCGATTACAAATTTAACAACGTCGCGCGGGCGCAGATTAAGAAAATTTTTCCATATCATTCTGTCCGTCATACCGCTCGACGGCAGCTTGTAGTCGATTGTGAAAAACAGCCTGTCCGACTTCGGAACGCGGCTTAAAAACTCGGTTATATCAACCGCACCGTTTGTTTCTATATTAACCTCATATCCGTCTTTAATCAGCATTGACACAAGCTTTGCGCTGTCAAGCTGGAGCAGCGGTTCACCGCCGGTAAGGGTGATGCGCTTGTAGCTTTTATTAACTTTTTGAATGACTTCGTCAATAGTCATTTCTGTATATTCGCACGGCTCCTTCTCGCCGAAAAGCGCAGAGAGCGTGTCGCAATACCCGCACTGAAGATTGCATCCCGCAAGACGTATAAATGTGGCGGTTTGTCCCGTGAGGATTCCTTCTCCGTCGATACTGTCAAAAATTTCAACTATTTTCATATTTGAACCCACCCCTGTCAAGTAGACAGAGTAAATAACAAAAATTTTTTGTACA
>JAJBTG010000148.1 GCA_020860985.1 Oscillospiraceae bacterium | reverse complement strand
GGGCGATTATGCTTGCTTTACGCGAAGTGAAATGAAGGTGTAGAGAGTAAGCTACGACGTGCCGACGCCGGGTGCGCTTGAGGGACTGCTCAAAAGCATTTATTGGAAGCCTGCTCTGCGTTACGTCATAGACAAAATTGTGGTGATGAACCCGATAAAATTTGTGAATATCCGCCGCAACGAGGTTAAGGAAAAGGTGAGCCTTACGCACGTAAAAAAGAAAATGAAAGGCGGAGATGCCGAACCCGAAATTTATACAAAGTCATGTATAAACCAAAGAGGCGGTATGGTGCTTAAAGATGTTTGCTACGGAATAGAATTTCATTTTGAAATGACAAATATCAGGAGCGACCGCGAGGATGAGAGTGAGGAAAAACATTATAATATTATAATGCGGCGGCTGAAAAACGGACAGTGTTTCCGACAGCCCGTCTTGGGCTGTCGGGAATTTTCGGTCAGCTCGATAGAGCTTGTAGATGATTTCCCGTATGAACAAATTTCTCCCGAGCTTAAGGGTGATACCGACTTGGGTTTTATGCTTTACAGAATGAATTTTAAGGATAACGGACGGCCTAAAAATGACGATTGGGAAGCAAAAAAGTTTTCGGACGCCGCGGACGCGTCGTTTTACAGACCGCACATGGTGGACGGCGTGATTGATGTGAAAAAGTATAGGGAGGCGATGGTGTGCTGATAAGCGCTTTGAATGAATATTATGACTGCTTGGCGGAGGCGGGAAAGGTTTGTCCCGAGGGCTGCTCTTACCAGAAAATCAGTCATATGATTATGCTTGCGCCCGACGGAAGTATAAGCGATATTATAGATATAAGAGAGGCGGGCGAACCCGATAAAAAGGGCAAGGTTCAGTATAATCCGGTCGATATGCTCCTTCCCGAAAGAACGCAAAAGCCGGGAATAGATTTTAATATTATAGAGCATAGACCGTTGTATATTTTCGGACTTAATTACGATAAAGGAACAGGCACGTTTACAGCCGATGACTCAAAAGCAAGAAAATCCCATGAATGTTTTGTAAAGGGAAATCTTGAATATATTGAGGGAATGTCCGGCGAGACTGTCAAAAGATATAGGAGATTTATAGAAAATTGGAATCCGGAAAACGAAACGGAGAATGAGCATCTTTTAAAGCTGGGCAAAAATTATGGCGGCGCGTATTTTTGCTTTGCTCCGGACGGACACCCGGAAAATCCGCTCAATACCCCGGACAGCGATATAATGCGCCGCGTAATGAGTGAAAGAAACGAGCCGGACGGCGACGAATATTTGTGTCCGGTTTTGGGCGAGAAATTACCCGCCGCAAGGATTCACGGCAAGATTAAAGGAGTTCTCGGCGGGCAGGCGGCAGGCGGACTTTTGGTGTGCTTTAACAGCGCGGCAGAGGAATCGTACGGCAAAAGTCAATCATATAACAGCGGAATATCATACCGAGCAATGAAACGGTACACGGAGGCGCTGAATATTCTTATATCCGACAGACATCACAAAATGTATTTGGACGATATGACGATTGTATTTTTCGCAATGACAAAGGACGATTCAAGAGAAACCGATATGTTTCAAGCCATGTTCGGAAACGAGTCCTCCGTAAAAGCGGAGGAGCTTGACGCTATTTTAAACAGCGCCTTTCAAGAGCTTGAAAAAGGCAGAAGTATGGACTTATCTTCGCTCGACATTGATGAGAACACAATGTTTTACATAGCGGGACTTACTCCGAATAATTCAAGGATAGCTCAAAAGTTTTTGTACCGCGGTAAATTCGGCGCGATGTTTAATAATGTGGTCTTACATCAGCTTGATATGCGCATTGAAGGCTCAAAAGGGCAGCTCCCGTTGTGGAGAATTTTCAGCGAGCTGAAATCACCAAAAAGCAAAAATGAAAAAACACCGCCGCCGCTTATGGCATCGTTGTTTTCGGCTGTTCTTAACGGCGGAAAATACCCGGAGCAGCTGCTGGAAACGGCGGTAAGGCGGGTAAAAACGGACAAGGCGGTGAATTATGCAAGGGCAGGAATAATAAAGGGATGTATAAACAGAAAATCAAGATTGTACAAAGGAACGGAGGAAATAACTATGGCACTTGACACCGGCAATACCAATCAAGCATATTTGTGCGGACGCTTGTTCGCCGTGCTTGAGAAAATTCAAATAAATGCGATTACATCGAAAAAGATAAAATTAAAAAGAACGATTAAGGATTCGTTTTTCGCGTCGGCGTGCGCGAAACCCTGTGTGGTATTCCCGCGGCTTATGACGCTCGCGCAGTATCATCTGAAAAACGATGACTACGCCGTGTCGAACAATAAAATTATCGGTGAAATACTTGACAAATTGGGCGGCTCGTTCCCGTCAACTCTTTCGCTTAACGAGCAGGGAAAGTTTATAATAGGCTATTATCATCAATATCAGAATTATTTTAAGAAGAATGAAAATAAAATTTCTAAGGAGGAAAAAGAATAATGGAAGCGATAAAGAACAGGTATGAATTTACGGCGATTTTTGATGTGGAAAACGGCAACCCGAACGGCGACCCCGACGCAGACAAAATGCCCAGAGTGGATCCCGAAACATCCTTCGGTATAATTACCGATGTGTGTTTGAAAAGAAAAATAAGGAATTTTGTCCAGCTTTATAAGGAGGGCTGTCCCAATTACAATATATTGATTAAGCCGGACAAGTCGCTTAACACAAAATTCAGCGAAGCGTATGACGCGTGCGGACTTAAGCACAAGCAAAAAGGAAAGAATGCCGACGATGTTAAGCAGGCGCGGGAATATATGTGCGAAAATTATTACGATGTTAGGACATTTGGTGCGGTAATGAGCACCGGAGACGACCCGTGCGGAATAGTGCGCGGACCGGTGCAGATTAATTTTGCAAGGAGTGTCGATCCGGTATATGTACAGGATGTCGCAATAACGCGTATGGCAAGAACCACTGAGGAAAGAATGGAAACGGGCGAAACCGAAATCGGCAGGAAATCAATCATACCTTACGGCTTGTATAAGGTTGAGGGATATGTTTCCGCAATGCTCGCACAGAAGAGCACCGGCTTTTCCGAGGAGGACCTTGAGCTGCTTTGGACGGCGATTATTAATATGTTTGAGAATGACAGAAGCGCGGCGCGCGGAAAAATGTGCATGAGAAAGCTCTATGTGTTCAAGCATGACAATCTGCTCGGCAATGCTCCGGCGCATAAGCTGTTCGAAAAAATCAAGATAAATAAAAAGGAGGGCGTTGAAAGTCCGAGAAGCTTTGACGATTATGAAATTTCAGCCGACAATAATATGCCGGAGGGCGTGGATTTAATTGAAATGCTATGAGCATAAATATACGCGATATTCAGCATTATCTGTATTGTCCCAGAAGATTTGCTCTGCTTAAAATAAACCGTGATTGGGCGGAAAACGCCTTTGTCGTAAAGGCGAATATCATGCACGAAAGGGTACACGACGGCACTCACGAGTTTAGGACAAAATCTAAGGTCGTGTTAAGCTCGGTCGCGGTGTATAATGATGATTTGGATATTTACGGCATAACCGACTGCATCGAATTTGAGAAAAGCAAAAACGGCGTTTTTGTGAAACAGCTTGACGGCTGCTATAATGTAAGAATCGTTGAATATAAGCCGACGCAGCCTAAGGACGGAGCAATAAGAAAAACCGACGCCATCCAAGTTTTTGCCCAAAAGCTGTGCGCCGATTTTGTATGGGGCTGCAACAGTGAGGCGTACATTTATTATGCCGACACCAAAAAGCGGGTGAAGCTCCCGTTTGATACGGAATATGACGCGTATAATTCGCTGCTTAAAGAAGTTATTTCAGGGATAAATTATATAAACGACAATAATATTATTCCGCCGAGGGAAAAGGCTCAGAAGTGCAGCGGGTGTTCATTGAGCGATAAATGTATGCCGAAGCGCGCCGGCTACAGCGTAAGGCGGCTTGTTATGAAAGAGGGTGAGGAGTAATGCGAAAATTGCTGAATTCATTGTACATAACCGATGAAAGCATTTATCTTACATTGGACGGCGAAAATATTGTATGCAAGTCGGACGGCGATATAAAACTGCATATTCCGTTTCTTAATATAGAAAGCATATTTTGTTTCAGCTATTTGGGCTGCTCACCGGCGCTTATGGGAAAGTGCGCGGAATACGGAATACCTATAAATTTTATTTCACCCAACGGACGCTTTTTGGCGAGGGTAAGCGGCAAATCACGCGGCAATGTATTTCTGAGAAAGAAGCAGTATGAGCTGTTCGCGAATCCGCCCGATCTGCTAAGACAAAACACAGTCGCGGCAAAGCTTGCAAATACGCGCTCGGTTATTAAAAGAACCTTAAAGGATTATCCGGAGGCGGATATCGACGGGTGTCTTTCCGATTGTGCGGCGCGGCTCAACGCGGATATAGAAAAGGTTTTTATGACCGAGGATTATGATGTTATCATGGGTATAGAGGGGAATTGCGCCAAGGCGTATTTCGGTATTTTTAACAGCCTTATTTTGCAGCAAAAAGATGACTTTCACCTCTCAATGCGCACAAAGCGTCCGCCTTTGGACAGGACAAATGTTTTGCTGTCGTTTATGTATGCGATTGTTACGGCGGACTGCGCGTCGGCGCTTGAGAGCGTGGGACTTGACAGCTATATGGGATTTTATCACGCTTTGCGCCCGGGACGGGAATCCCTGGCGTGCGATATGGTTGAGGAATTTAGGTGTATAGTCGAAAGATTTGTATTGACTATGATAAATCTGAAAATCGTGCAAGCGGAGGATTTTGATGTGCAGGTCAGCGGCGCTGTCATGCTTAATGATGACGGTAAAAAGAAGCTTTTGGCAAGATGGCAGGAAAAAAAGCGCTCCGAAATAAAGCATCCGTATTTGAAACAGAAAATACAGTTGGGTTTACTTCCATATGTTCAAAGTATGCTTATGACAAAGTATATCCGCGGTGAAATTGATGAGTATCCGTGCTATTTAATATAGGATGGTGATGTTATTATGATGAGTATTGTCAGCTATGATGTGTCTACGATTGACGCGGGAGGGAAAAGGCGGCTGAGAAAAATAGCCAAGCTGTGCCAAAATTACGGACAGCGCGTGCAAAATTCAGTGTTTGAGGTGGATGTTGATTATTCCTCGTTTTTAAAGCTGAAAAATGAGCTGGAAAAGGTTATTGATACGGATACCGACAGCCTCAGAATTTATTACTTAGGGAATAATTGGAAACGCAGAGTGGAGCATATCGGCGCAAAGCCGACATATGATCCCGAGGGAATAATTATATTATGATGATAGCAATCTCTCATTCTGCGGCGAACCTTCGGTAATATCAAATCAGCGGATAGGTTCGCCCGGAATTTTGTTTAAAAAAAGTATAAATTACATTATATTGTAATATGTCCGCCCCAATATGTGGTGCGCTCTATAGGTTGTATATACAATTTGTAGGGTCACGCCCCGCAAGGGGCGTGTGAGTTGAAATGTTGCCTTGCGGCGAATAATGATTATTTTAAATGGTCGCGCCCCGCAAGGGGCGTGTGAGTTGAAATTTTCATATTTAGGATATTCTTCCGTATCAACACGTCGCGCCCCGCAAGGGGCGTGTGAGTTGAAATTAAGTCATTTGGCAATACACCGTCACTATGTGTTGTCGCGCCCCGCAAGGGGCGTGTGAGTTGAAATCATTGCCGCGTCCACGGTTTCATTAACGCCGCTAGTCGCGCCCCGCAAGGGGCGTGTGAGTTGAAATTTTGTCGTCAATTTTTCCGCCCGACATTGAATTTGTCGTGCCCCGCAAGGGGCGTGTGAGTTGAAATCGTGTCGGACGCGAGAGAGGAGACTGAAAATGTGCGCGTCGCGCCCCGCAAGGGGCGTGTGAGTTGAAATTCCCGATAAATGTAAATTCTTTTGTGCAAATTGCGTCGCGCCCCGCAAGGGGCGTGTGAGTTGAAATCATGCGGCAGATATATAGTAGCTATGGATTCGGGTCGCGCCCCGCAAGGGGCGTGTGAGTTGAAATGTAACATGGCAATCTTTAAGACTTTAATGGGTACGGTCGCGCCCCGCAAGGGGCGTGTGAGTTGAAATCGGTTTTGCGGCGGATCCGTTTGTATATGTTTATTAGCGCCCCCCAAGTGGCGTGTGATATGAAATTACCGATAATTTTAAAATATGATGGGGAAA
>JAJBTG010000164.1:4420-6222 GCA_020860985.1 Oscillospiraceae bacterium | reverse complement strand
GGCGGATTACGTCGGACGCGATGTTCCGACATCGCGGGATGAATATATAGATGTTCGTATAAGCACCAATGACGAGATTGAAAAGGTATCAATCTGCAATAAGGGGGAAAATATATAAATGAAGCATGATTTACTGGGATTAAAGGATTTAAGCGCGGAGGAAATAATGAATATCCTCAAAACCGCGCAGACCATGAAGCTTATTATAGAGCAGCCGAACAAGAAAACGCCGCATTTGCAGGGTAAAACGGTTGTCAATTTGTTTTATGAAAACAGTACAAGAACGCGTTTGTCATTTGAGCTTGCGGCAAAGTACATGAGCGCCAACGCGGCAAATATAACCGCGAGCGGCTCATCCGTACAGAAGGGCGAAACCCTTATCGATACCGCCGAAACAATCAACGCGATGGGAACGGATATTCTTGTAATGCGCCACAGCATGAGCGGAGCGCCGCATATTATAGCGCCGCTTATAAGCGCGTCGGTAATAAACGCGGGCGACGGAATGAACGAGCACCCGACGCAGGCGCTTCTCGATATGCTCACGATTCTTGAAAAAAAGGGCGGATTTAAAGGACTAAAGGTTGCGATTGTCGGAGATATTTACCACAGCCGCGTTGTCAGAAGCAATATATACGGGCTTACAAAGCTCGGCGCGGAGGTAAGCGTGGGCGGTCCGTCAACTCTTATGCCGCAGGGGATTGAGCAAATGGGCGTCAAGGTGTTTAACACCGTGCATGAAGCGATAGTTGACGCCGATGTGGTTATGGGACTGAGGATTCAGCTTGAGCGTCAGAAGAAAGGGTTATTCCCGAGCGTCAGAGAATATCATCGTTTCTTCGGAATTGACGAAAAAAGATTGAAATTCGCAAAGCCGGACGCGCTTGTTATGCATCCGGGACCGGTAAACCGAGGAGTTGAATTTTCAACGAGCGTAATCGACGGCGACCAAAGCGTTATAAACGAGCAGGTAACAAACGGCGTAGCTGTCAGAATGGCGGTAATGTATATGCTCTCGCGCGGCGGGTTTGCCACGGTTGAGGAATAACGAGTGAAAGGAATTTGGCATTATGAAGATTTTGATAAAGAACGGTCATGTAATAGACCCCGTAAACAATAAAGACGGCATAATGGATATTTTTATAGATAAGGGGGTTATATCCGACATCGGTTCCGATATGGAGCTTGACGGACTTGATATGGAGGTAATCGACGCGGAGGGAAAAATCGTAGCTCCGGGACTTGTCGATATGCACTGCCATCTGCGCGACCCGGGTCAGGAATATAAAGAAGATATTGAATCGGGAACCATGAGCGCCGCATTCGGCGGCATAACATCGGTTGCGTGTATGCCGAATACAAATCCGGTTGCGGACAGCGAAGCGGTTATAACATATATAAAGTCAAAGGCTAAGGAGGTCGGATATGTAAACGTATATCCGATAGGAGCGATTTCAAAGGGACTTCAGGGCAAGGAGCTTGCCGAAATCGGCGAAATGAAGTTTGCGGGCGCTGTCGCTGTTTCCGACGACGGCAAGCCTGTTGTTGAGTCGGGACTTATGCGCCGCGCAATGGAATACGCGGATATGTTTGACATGACGGTAATATCGCACTGCGAGGATATTGGACTTGCCAACGAGGGGCATATGAACGAGGGACCCACCGCCACAGCTATGGGACTTCGCGGAATATCCCGCGCGGCTGAGGAGGTAATGGTATCGCGCGATATTATAATCGCCGAGGCGACGGGCACCGCAATCCATATAGCTCACGTCAGCACAAGAGGCGCGGTTGAGCTTGTG
>JAJBTG010000164.1:0-4410 GCA_020860985.1 Oscillospiraceae bacterium | reverse complement strand
AGACGCGGTGTGCGGGGGACGTGTGAAACCTGCCCTCATTATTTCACATTGACCGAAAAGGCGGTTGAGGGCTTTAACACAAACGCAAAGATGAATCCGCCGCTAAGAACGGGCGATGATGTCGCGGCGATAAAGGAGGGGCTTGCGGACGGAACGATTGACTGTATTGTAACCGACCATGCTCCCCACCATATAGATGAAAAGAGATGCGAGTTTGCGCTTGCAAATAACGGAATAGTCGGTTTTGAAACCTCCCTCGGACTCGGACTTAAATATCTTGTCGAGCCGGGCGTGCTGACCTTAACGGAGCTTATTGAAAAGATGGCGGTAAATCCGTCGAAAATTCTCGGAATAAGCAAGGGAAGTCTTTCGGAGGGAAAGTCCGCGGATGTCGTTGTGTTCGACCCCAAAAAGGACTGGACGGTTGATATAACCGAGCTTCATTCAAAGAGTAAAAACTCTCCGTATGACGGTTGGAAAATTTGCGGAAAGCCGGAATATGTAATCGTAAACGGAGATATTGTTATAAATCAGGGTGTGCTGCTATAGAGGAGGATAAAGATGTCGGTTGATTTATTGGTTAAAAAAATTAAGGAAAAGGGAAACCCCTCGGTTGCGGGACTTGATCCCAAAATCGATTACGTTCCCGAATACATAAGAAAAAAAGCGTATGAGCAATACGGCAAAAATTTAAAGGGCGCGTCGGAGGCGATATGGGAATACAACAAGGGTTTGATCGACGCGCTGTATGACGTTGTTCCGGCGGTAAAGCCGCAGTCGGCGTATTACGAAATGTACGGCTTGTGCGGCGAGGAGGTTCTCCACCGTACAATTGCATACGCAAAGGAAAAGGGTTTGTATGTTATTCTTGACGTAAAGAGAAATGATATAGGCTCAACGGCGGAGGCGTATTCAAAAGCGTACCTCGGTAAGGTTGAGGTTGAGGGCGAGCTGTTTGACGCTTGTCCGGTCGATTGCGTGACGGTAAATCCGTTCCCGGGAATTGACGGCGTAAAGCCGTTTATAGACGACTGCAATAAGTATGATATCGCGATATTCACTTTGGCGAAAATGTCGAACCCCTCATCCGGCGAGCTTCAGGATTTGATGACCGACGACGGTAAACGCGTATATGAAAAAATCGCGGTGAAGATAAACGAATGGAATTCCGATACCATAGGAGAGAGCGGCTACGGCGCTGTTGGTGCGGTTGTCGGAGCTACATATCCCGAACAGGCGGTGGTTTTGAGAGAGCTTATGCCTAAATCCTATTTCCTTGTTCCCGGCTACGGCGCACAGGGCGGCGGCGCAAAGGGCGTTGTTCCTTGCTTTAATAAGGACGGCTTGGGCGCGATTGTAAATTCTTCAAGAGGGATTATGTGCGCATATAAGAAGGGCGATTTTAAAGAAGAACAATTTGCGGAAGCGGCAAGAGCCGAGGCAATAAGAATGAAAGAGGACATAACAAGCGTGTTATAACCTAACCGCAGATGTCCCCCGCCTCTATAGGCGGCGGAATGGAGGTAAAAATGAAAGAAACAAAAAATTGCAGACTTATTCGAAAAAAGGAAATAGCTGACGGAATATTTGATTTCGTTATCGAGAGTGAGAGCATTTCGAGCGAAGCTCAATGCGGACAATTCCTGCATATCAACTGCGGAGAGGGTACGTTTCTGCGCCGCCCGATAAGTATATGCGATGCCGGTAACGGAGAGGTGCGTTTCATTTTCGAGGTAAAGGGAAATGGTACTGCCGAGCTTGCAAAAAAAGAGGTCGGGGATTATATCGACGTTATGGGGCCTCTCGGACACGGCTTTGAGATTAAGGACAGCGTTAAAAATCCTGTAATAATCGGCGGAGGAATAGGTGTTTTTCCGCTTTATAAGCTCGCCAAAACAATAAAAAACGCAGATGTGTTCCTGGGATTCAGAAGCAAGAGCAGAGTTGTGATGGAAGAGGAATTTGAGAAGGTATCAAATACAGTTATCGTCGGAACCGACGACGGCAGCTACGGCTATAACGGATACATCGCGTCGGCGATGGAGCAATACTTGAGCTTCCACAAATGCGATATGATTTATTGCTGCGGCCCCAAACCAATGCTGAAGGCTGTAAAGAAAATCGCGGAGGATCGCGGAATTTTATGCCAACTGTCGCTTGAACAGCGCATGGGATGCGGAATAGGCGCGTGCCTTGTCTGCGTCTGCGAAACGAATAATGAGGGCATGGACAAATATAAGCGCGTTTGCCGGAACGGTCCCGTATTCTATTCCACGGAGGTGACATTAAATGATTAAAACCAAGATTAATTTCTGCGGTATAGAGTTTAAAAATCCGATTGTTACCGCGTCGGGAACCTTCGGCTTTGGAGCCGAATACGGAGAATACGCCGATTTATCCGAATACGGAGGCTTCAGCGCCAAGGGACTTACCAGGAGCCCGAGAGCGGGCAATAAGCCGCCGAGAATCGCGGAAACTCCGAGCGGAATTTTAAACAGCGTAGGATTGCAAAATCCGGGCGTGGAGTTCTTTGCAAAGTACACAATGCCGTATCTCGCTTCGGAATATGATACCAACGTGATTGCGAATATGTCGGGAAACACGGTTGAGGAATACTGTGAAATGGCCGAGATTTTGTCCGATACCGATGCAGCGATTATTGAAATGAATATATCCTGTCCGAACGTAAAGCATGGCGGACTGGCATTCGGAACCGACCCCGACACGGTTTTGGACTTAACATCACAGGTAAAAAAGCATTGCAAAAAGCCGCTTGTAGTAAAGCTTTCCCCGAACGTAACCTCGATTACCGATATAGCGAAGGCGGCGGAGCAGGGCGGAGCGGACGGACTTTCGCTTATAAATACGCTGCTCGGAATGAGCATAGACATTAACACAAGGCGTCCGGTATTGGCGAACAATATGGGAGGACTTTCGGGTCCGGCTGTAAAGCCGGTCGCGGTGTGGATGGTGTATCAGACGGCGCAGACAGTAAATATTCCCATAATCGGAATGGGAGGCGTTATGTCCGGAAGCGACGTGATTGAATTTATGCTTGCGGGCGCTTCGCTTGTAGCGCTCGGTACGGGGCTTTTCCTTAAGCCGGACTTGATTTTATCCGTCAAAGAGGAAATAGAGAATTATATGACGCATTATAATATAGAAGATATAAACGACATTATCGGCAAGGTGCAGCTGAATTAAACGCTTGCGGTAAAATGCTTTTAAACCCTAAAGCTTAAGAAGCTTTAGGGTTTAAGCCGTTTTTTACATAAAATAAATTTTATTCGCACTTAGTGCGATTACCCGATAATACGACGGACAAAGCGTTTTATCTACGGTTTGACCCTTTATTTTTACAAAAATAAAGGGTTTTTGAGCGTTGATGCAGTATTATAATTTAGGCGAAATGTGTTTACGCCTGTTAAGGCGGCGGTGCCACGTCGGCGATATTTTGTTGATTGCCGACTAAGCTTGCGATGTGTTTAGCGGACAGGTTCGCCGACGAATAAAACAAAGCTTTAAAATTGTTTTTAGAAAATAAATGTGTTTAACCGTAAAAAATGGGGTAAATATAGATATATTGTCCTTTCGCTCGGAGCCGCATATTTAACCAAATAGCGGTTTGTCGGATGTGTTTCGGCTTTGAGAAAGGCTTTAGATTGAATTGCGGCAGCTGAGGAAATGGCAAAGCAGGTATAAATTTCTTGATGTTGTGCAAACTTAAAATACGAAGAAAGGGAGGTGTCGGTTAGTGCCGCGAAGAATATCTGATGATTTGATAAGTGAAATATGCAGCGAAAATGATATTATAGACTATGTTTCGCAATATGTCAAGCTGAAGAAATCAGGACGGGACTACAGCGGACTTTGTCCGTTCCATAACGAAAAGACGCCCTCCTTTCATGTGAGTCGTGAAAAACAGCTGTTTCATTGCTTCGGATGCGGGGCGAGCGGAAATCTTGTGCAGTTCGTAATGCGTACTGAAAATCTTGATTTTGTGGATTCTCTTAAGCTGCTTGCGGACAGAGCGGGAATAATCATTCCGGAGGATGGCGGCGGCTTCTCGGACGATAATCATGAGCAGAAAAAAAGGATACTTGAGATGAATAAAATTTCAGCGAGATTTTTCTATAATATGCTCAAGGATTCCGAGATAGGGAAAACGGCGCGGGAATATTTCGCAAGGCGTAATATTCTGTGGAAAACCGTTACTGTTTACGGGTTGGGCTATGCGCCGGCGGTTCAGTCGCGCGACGCTTTGTTAAGCTATCTTGTCGGCAAGGGTTACACCAAGGAGCAGATTTTGGAGGCGGGACTTGCGGTTCAGCGCGAGAATAAAATTTACGATAAATTTCGCGGCAGAGTTATGTTCCCGATTATCGATGTGCGCGGGAACGTAATCGGCTT
>JAJBTG010000085.1:4883-6237 GCA_020860985.1 Oscillospiraceae bacterium | reverse complement strand
ATATTCTTTTTTTTGAGATATAATATCCGTAGATGCGCGTAAAAATCTCTTATCATTCCTTGCCCTGCTGATAAGAGAGATTTTATAACTAATTTGTGCCGACGCAGGGCGGCGGAATGGAGATTTTTATGAATGAATTTAAAATTACGGGAATCGTAACGGAATACAACCCTTTTCACAGCGGACACGCATATCAGCTCAGTCAAATACACAGCGACGCGGTTGTCGCGGTTATGAGCGGAAGCTTTGTTCAGCGCGGCGACGTCGCTCTGTCCGACAAATGGACGCGCGCGAAATACGCCGTTATGGGCGGAGTAGACCTCGTTGTTGAGCTTCCCGCCGTTTTTGCTCTCAATACCGCTCAAAAATTCGCGTTGGGCGCGGTTTCCCTCCTTGACGGTATGGGCGTTGACGAGATATGCTTCGGCTCGGAATCCGGCGACATTGAAGCGCTGAGGCGCGCCGCGGAGCTTATGGAAAACGAACCGCATAGCACCTCCGAAAAAGTAAAGGATTTTATTTCCTCGGGAATGAGCTACCCCACGGCGCTCGAAAAGGCATACGCCGGAACACTGCCCGACAATCTCCTCTCCTCCCCGAATAATATTTTGGGAATAGAATATCTCCGCGCGCTTATACAGCTTGGCAGCAGCATAACGCCGACGACGGTAAAAAGAATCGGCGCGGGATATAACGACAGCGTCCCCCGTGACGGAATCGCCTGCGCATCGGCGATACGTGAAATACTCAAGCGCGGCGGCAGCGCAGATGACTTCACGGAATTTAAGGGAATCCCAAACGACCTGTCAAGACTTGACAGCGCCGTTATCGCGAATTTAAGAATGATGACCCCCGACGAGCTTAAAAGGATAAACGACGTAAGTGAAGGACTTGAAAACAGAATTTTAAGAGCGGCGCAGGAATGTGACTCAATCGAATCCGCCGCCGAAAAAATCAAAACAAAGCGCTACACCATGAGCCGCATAAAGCGCATACTTATATCCTCGCTGCTCGGCTTTACCTCGGACATGAGCGGACATCTTCCCGATTATATCCGCGTGCTTGCCATGAACGGCAATGGCAAAAAGGCTCTCAAGGAATTAAAGCGGCGCTCAAATCTGCCCGTCATAACAAAGGCGGCGGATTACAAGACCGAAAATTTATTGTTCGATATGGACATCCGCGCTACGAATATCGCCGCGCTGTGCGAAGCCTCCGACCGCCGAAGCGGTAAGGATTTCCTGACCTCGCCTATTATTATTGACAATAAATAAAGGATTGACAAAACGTAATATTCGCTATATAATATAGGAAATCTTTTTACTTGTGAGGAGTGGTGGGATTTTATGAATAC
>JAJBTG010000085.1:2858-4873 GCA_020860985.1 Oscillospiraceae bacterium | reverse complement strand
GTTATATGGATTTTTATTTATAATTTCCATCTGCCGCTGTTTTTCTTTCTGTCGTGACTGCTGTTTGAAAAAGGCATCTCTCGATATGTCAACAAAGCAAAATTCATCCGACTTAAGGCGCATTATCTGATGATTCCCTACTTGTTCTTTTCGATTTTTTCATATGCGGCAATCAATTTCGCGCTTAATATCGATAAGACGGCGCAGGTTCTTGAAAGCGGCGGATATGCCAAATCAGGTTTCTTCGACGCGCTGTTCTCTATCCTTACATATAATAATCACACCGACCAGCACCTATGGTTTTTATACGCGCTGTTTATCGTGTTCGTCGTAAATATATTATTCCCGAAGCTGTCGAAGCATCCGGCGGCAATCGCGGCAATGCTCGCGCTGTATATCTCCAAGGCGTTCGCCGAATATTTCGGAATAATAGATTATGTGGTAAGCGATTTGCTGTTCTTTGCGGTAGGACGTGTTGCCGCGGACAACAAGCTCTTAAAGGACTCCTTGAAAAAATGCAACTTATTCGCGCTGATTGCTCTGTTTGTAATATGTAATTCATTCTACAGCTATCTCTACACATCGGGACTTCCCGATAACGAGTTGTTCATCGCGGTACTGTATTGCTTCAGAGCAATGGTTTCTCTTCTCGGAATTGCGTCCGTGTGCCGCGTTGCCATGCTCCTGGAAAAAACGCGGTTGGCAAAGCCGCTTAAATCACTCGGCGGATACTCGTATGATATATATCTCATGCACGCGCCCTTTATTGTTTCCGGCTCGATGGGCATACTCCTTTCCTACTCCTCCGTTCCTAAGGAGCTTTGCTGCATGATTGCCCTGATTGGTGGAATTGCGGTTCCGATTATACTGTCGAAGCTGATAATCCGCCGCATATCTCTTCTGTCGTCGATAATTCTCGGCAAATCATATAAACAAAAACCAGACAAAATCACAAGAACGGAAAAGCTTTAATCAGACTTTGGCAAACTGTTTGGCAATTTAAGACAAAACCTCACGGTTTTGTCTTTTTTATTATTGATTTTTTTTATGTTTAGTGTATAATATAACTAAGATGTTCCCGCCTCTGTAGTCGGCGGGTCACGCTTACTTTTTTCGGCGGCGGTACAATCCGTCACCGAAAGGTTAAGTGATGGGCAAGGTCCCTTATTGAATTAACATTTAAATTCGGAGGCTTTTAAATCATTTTTGCTATCGAGAAAGCATCCGAAATTTGCGCTTTATTTTAGCAACGAAAGGAGAATTTCTTATGAATCCGGTTAAGGTCAGGTCAGAAAATATTATTATTCCCACATATGAAGCGGGCGAGCCTACAAAGCTTCCCATGTTCCTCGATAAGCGAGTATATCAAGGAAGCTCCGGCAAGGTTTATCCGCACCCCGTTACCGAAAGCGTCGCGGATGAAAAAAAGGATAAAACATACAACGCGGTGTTCCTTGAAAACGAATATCTTCTCGTTATGATTCTTCCCGAAATAGGCGGAAAGGTTCAGCGTATACTCGATAAAACAAATAATTACGACGCGGTTTATTATAACGAGGTTATAAAACCGTCGCTTGTAGGTCTTGCTGGTCCCTGGGAATCCGGCGGCATAGAATTTAACTGGCCGCAGCATCACCGTCCCTCTACGTTCGACCCGATTACTTGGACAACAAAGCAGAACGCGGACGGCTCCGCTACAGTCATAGTAAGCGAAATCGAAAATATGTACCGGATGAAAGGAATGGCTTCATTTACGCTCTATCCCGGAAAGGCATATCTTGAAATCAGGGGACAGCTTTACAATCCCACCGACCGTCAGCAGACATTTTTATGGTGGGCAAATCCGGCTGTAGCCGTAAATGAGCATACACAGTCCGTTTTCCCGCCGGATGTTCATGCGGTAATGGACCACGGAAAACGCGATGTTTCGGGGTTCCCCATCGCAACCGGAAGATATTATAATATGGATTACGGCAGCGGCGTTGATATTTCACGCTATAAAAACATTCCCGTAC
>JAJBTG010000085.1:0-2848 GCA_020860985.1 Oscillospiraceae bacterium | reverse complement strand
TCATATATCCCCCGGCAAAAAGCAATGGACCTGGGGCTGCGGCGACTTCGGCAAAGCGTGGGACAGAAATCTGACCGACGAGAACGGTCCGTACATAGAGCTTATGACGGGAATGTTCACCGATAATCAACCCGATTTCACCTTTATCGCGCCTTACGAGGAAAAGACCTTTACGCAGTATTTCATGCCGTACAAGAGCGTCGGCGCGGTCAAAAACGCCACGATAGACGCTATGGTTAATCTTGAAATTATGGACGGAAAGGCTATCGTAAGCGTGTACTCTCCGTCAGAAATCAAAGTGCTTATTTCCCTCTCCGGCAAGATGGAAAAGTATATTATGGAAACAGTTGAGCTGTCGCCGAAAAAACCGTTTACCACAGCTGTTCCCGTCAACGAGGAAAGCATATCGGACTTGCTTCTCTCCGTACAGAACGAGGACGGTGAGGTCATTGTTGAATACTCACCCGAGGAGGACAAAATAGAGAAAATGCCCACTCCGGCTGAGGCGGCAAAGAAGCCGGAGGAAATATCCTCGCTTGAGGAGCTTTATCTTACCGCGCTCCATCTCGAGCAATACCGCCATGCGACATATTCGCCGGTTCCCTACTACCTTGAGGGATTAAAACGCGATCCGACCGATATTCGTCTTAATAACGGCTACGGAAAATATCTCTACAAGAACGGTCGGTTCGAGGAAAGCGAGAAATATTTCCGCGCGGCGATAAAAAAATCAACGTGGAAAAATCCCAACCCATACGACTGCGAGCCGTATTATAATCTCGGTCTTGCGCTTAAACGCCAAGGACGCTTAAACGAAGCATTTGACGCGTTCTACAAGTCAATATGGTCAAGCAATATGCAGGATAAGGGTTTCTATCAGCTTTCCTGCATAAGCGCGAAGCAGGGTCGGCTTGATGAGGCTCTTGATTTTGCGGAGCAATCGCTTTGCAAGGGAATGCACAATCTCAAAGCACGTAATCTGAAAACCTCGCTTCTGCGGCTTACCGGCAAAACGGAGGAGGCTAAAAAAGTCGCGCTCAAAACAAACCAAATCGACGTGCTCGACTTCGGATGCCGCTATGAATTATTCCGACTTACGAATGATTTTAATATTTTAAACGAGCTTACCGTTATAATGAGCGGCGATTTGAAAAACTATATCGAGCTGTCGCTCAATTACTATGAGTTCGGATTATTTGACGAAGCCGCCAAGGTTCTCGCGCTTATCGCCGAGGCGGAAAAACCAATGCTGCACTATTACATGGCGTACTATTCCGACAGCGATGTCGAGTTGGAAATCGCCGCGAAATGCGATTGCCAATACTGCTTCCCGAATCGTCTTTCGGATATTGCCGTTCTCGAATACGCCATTAAGAACAACCCTAACGACGAAAAGGCTCCCTACCTTTTGGGCAATCTGCTCTACGATAAGGGACAGTGGGAGCGCGCGATGGAGCTGTGGAAAAAATCAATTGAAATAAACGATGTGCTTCCCGTTACGCACCGTAATCTTTCGCTTGCGTATTTTAACAAGCTGCATGATGCCGAGAATGCCCGCCGTGAAATGGAAAAAGCGGCGCGTCTTGCGCCGGATGACGCGAGAATTTTCTATGAGCTTGACCAGCTTTACAAGCAGATTAATGTACCGATGAACAAGAGGCTTGTGGCAATGGCGGAAAACGCCGAAATTGTCGCTCGGCGTGACGATTTGTACATGGAATACATAACCCTGATGAATTGCGAAAAATATTACGACCGCGCACTTAAGGCAATAATCACGCATAAATTCCACCCATGGGAGGGCGGCGAGGGAAAAATCACCGCGCAGTATAAAACGGCGCTTATCGGTCTTGCCGCAGAATGCCTTGAAAGTAAGGATTATGAGGGCGCTGCCGAAAAGCTTGAAGCGGCGCTTGTCTATCCCGAAAATCTCGGCGAGGGAAAGCTTTTCGGAACCCTTGACAACGATGTTTACTATATGCTCGGCAAGGTTTACGCGCCCATCGATTACATTAAATCCGCCGAATACTATAAGATTGCAATGCGCGGAAGCGAGGATATTTCCTCCGCGAAATATTATAACGACCAGCCGCCTGAAATGCTTTATTACCAAGCTCTCGCGGCGCGTGAGCTGGGCGACGAAAACGCGGCGAGAAGTCGTTGCAACAAGCTCATAAATTTCGGTGAGCAGCACATCGGCGACCATATCGAAATCGATTATTTTGCGGTATCGCTACCGGATTTTCTGATTTTTGAAAGCGACCTTGACCGCAAGAATTTTGTTCAATGCTGTTATATGGCGGCTCTGGGATATTACGGAATGGGCAATATTGAAAAGGCGAAAAGATTTGTATCGGAGGGTCTTGAAAAGGACGTTTCCCATCAGGGACTAACGGCTCTTCAATCCGAGCTTACTCAGGAGGAAAAATAAATTGCATACTATAGATTTATCCGGCGTGTGGCGCTATGAAACGGATTCTGAAAACATAGGCTATACGCAAGAGTTTTATAAACGAAAGCTGAAAAACACAGGCTTTGCTCTCCCCGGCAGCGCCTGCGAAAACGAAGTCGGGGAAAAGCAGGAATATTTTACCGAGCTGACGCGGGAAAACGTAAGATGTTTAAGACCGCGATACAGCTATATCGGCGCACTGTGGCTTCAGAGAGAAATCACCGTTCCGGAAAGCTTTGTCGGAAAGCATATAACGCTTTTTTTGGAGCGCGTGAATATTGCCTCCGAGCTTTGGATTGACGGCAAAAAAATCGGCAGACAGATAATCGGACTTTCCACGCCACATATATTCGAGCTAACCGATGCTCTGACCGTCGGAAATCACACCCTTACTCT
>JAJBTG010000226.1 GCA_020860985.1 Oscillospiraceae bacterium | reverse complement strand
TTATAATACACTGTATGTAAAAATGTCCGTTTGGACACAGAAGGAGGATTTAATCACTATGTCAGTGAAAAATGAACAAATCGAGAAAAATCTTGTTAAGCTTACATTCGAGGTAAGTGCCGAGGAATTTGCAAAGGCGACAAACAAGGTTTACGCAAAGAACGTAAAGAAATTCAATATCCCGGGCTTCAGAAGGGGAAAGGCTCAAAGGGCTATTGTTGAGAAATATTACACGGAGGCGGTTTTCTATGACGACACGATTAACTTAGTGTTGCCGGACGCATATTCAAACGCCGTTAAGGAAGCCGACATCGAGCCGGTTGCAAGACCCGAGATTGATGTTGAGGAAATAAAAAAGGGAGAGCCGGTAGTGTTTACGGCTCTTGTTACAACAAAGCCGGAGGTTAAGCTCGGCGAATATAAGGGTATAGAAGTGGAAAAGATTGACTATACTGTAACAGATGAGGATGTGGATAAGGATATAGAAGCAACTCAAAAGAAGAACGCAAGATTGATTTCGATGGATGACAAGGCTCTTGAAAACGGCGACATCGCTGTAATTGACTTTGAAGGCTTTGTTGACGATACCGCGTTTGAAGGCGGCAAGGGCGAGGATTATGAGCTTGAGATTGGCTCGGGTACATTTATTCCCGGCTTTGAGGAGCAGCTTGTAGGCGCAAAGGCGGATGATAATGTTGACGTAAAGGTTACATTCCCGGAGGAATATCATTCGGAGGAGCTTGCGGGTAAAGAGGCTGTATTTAAAGTTGCGGTAAAGGACGTAAAGGTAAGAGAGCTGCCGGAGCTTGACGATGATTTCGCAAGCGAAGTAAGCGAGTTTGAAACAATGGATAAGTTCAGAGCCGACGTTAGAGAGAAGCTTGAAAAGGCTGCCAAGGAAAAGGCTAAGACTGAAACCGAGAACAGCGTTGTGAAAAAGGTTATTGCAAATGCGGAATTTGAAATTCTCGACGCTATGCTCGAAGCTCAGATTGACAATATTGTAAATGATTTTGCGCAGAGATTGTCATATCAGGGTATGAATCTTGATATGTATATGCAGTATACGGGTCAGACAATGGAGTCTTTCAGAGCGCAATTCAGCGAACAGGCTAAAAAGCAGGTTGAAGGCTCACTTGTTATCGAGGCTGTACAGAAGCAGGAGGGCATCGAGGCAGGTCCGGAGGAAACGGAGCTTCATCTTGTTGATATGGCAAAGAAGTATAATATGGAGCTTGACAAGCTTAAGGAGCTTCTCGGCGAGAGCGAAACCGAAAGCATAAAGAAAGAAATCGCAATGCAGAAGACTATCGAGATGCTTGTAAACAATGCGGTTGTAAAATAATTTTTTGTAAAATAATTTTTGCGAAAGGAAGTTGTAAATATGGCTTTAGTACCAATGGTCGTAGAGCAAACAAACAGAGGAGAACGCTCGTATGACATCTATTCAAGGCTGTTGGAGGACAGAATAATATTTCTTGCGGATCAGGTAAATGATGCCACTTCAAGTCTTATAGTCGCTCAGATGCTTTATCTTGAATCAAAGGATCCGGATAAGGATATTCAGTTCTATATAGACAGCCCCGGCGGCTCAATTACATCCGGTATGGCTATATATGACACAATGCAGTATATTAAATGCGATGTTTCAACCATTTGCATAGGCATGGCTGCAAGCATGGGTGCATTTTTACTGGCGGCGGGAAAAAAGGGCAAGAGATTTGCTCTTCCCAACAGTGAGGTAATGATTCATCAGCCTCTTATAAGCGGCGGCGGATTGAGCGGGCAGACCACGGATATTAAGATTTATTCCGACCACATGGTTGCGACAAAGGAAAAAATGAACAGAATTTTGTCCGAGAGAACGGGTCAGCCGTATGAGAAGGTGTGCCAGGATACGGAAAGAGATAACTTCATGACAGCCGATGAAGCTAAGGTTTACGGCTTGATTGACGACGTTATAATGCCGAGAAGCTCAAAATAAAAAGGAATTCAGAGGGTAGTAAATATTATGGATGATAAAAAGCAGCAGCGTTGTGCGTTTTGCGGAAAATCCGAGAACGAGGTTGTAAAGCTTATTGCAGGTCAGGGAGTTTATATATGCGACGAATGTATCAATACTTGTAATGTGATTCTTGACAATGTTGAGGACGGATTGCACACTTCCGGGTCCGAGCTTCCCAAGCCTAAGGAAATAAAGGAATTTCTCGACCAATATGTAATAGGGCAGGAGAAAGCGAAGAAGATTTTATCCGTCGCGGTATACAATCATTATAAAAGGATAGACCATTACGATAAGGCGAACGACGTCGAGCTTCAGAAAAGCAATATTCTTATGATAGGTCCTACGGGTTCGGGCAAGACCTTTCTTGTTCAGAATCTCGCGAGAATCCTTAATGTTCCGTTTGCAATCGCGGACGCTACCGCGCTTACGGAGGCGGGATATGTCGGCGAGGATGTTGAAACTATTCTGTTGAAGCTTATACAAGCTGCTGATTATGACATTGAAGCGGCTGAACGCGGAATCATATATATTGATGAAATTGATAAAATAGCGAGAAAATCCGAAAATGTGTCAATCACCCGCGACGTTTCGGGCGAGGGCGTGCAGCAGGCTCTTTTAAAGGTGCTTGAAGGGACTGTCGCGTCCGTACCGCCGCAGGGCGGAAGAAAGCATCCGCACCAGGAATTTA
Source organism: Oscillospiraceae bacterium (assembly GCA_020860985.1). Lineage (GTDB taxonomy): Bacteria > Bacillota > Clostridia > UBA1381 > UBA1381 > JALEPO01. Next base: position 3,561 of record JAJBTG010000226.1, on the reverse strand, counting down.
TCCAAATTGATACCACGAATATTCTGTTCATATGCGGCGGCGCGTTTGACGGAATCGAAAAGATTGTCGGCGACAGAATCGGTAAAAAAAGTCTTGGCTTCGGCGCTGAAATAGAAAGCAGAAAAGAGCTTAATTTAAGCGAGCTTCTCAGCCGGATTATACCCCAGGACTTGCTTAAATACGGCTTAATACCGGAGTTTGTCGGAAGACTTCCGGTATTCTCAACCCTTGATCAGCTTGATAAGGATACGCTTATAACAATTCTTACAGAGCCGAAAAACGCACTTGTAAAGCAATATACGGCGCTGTTCGATTTTGACGGCGTTAAGCTCGAGTTTGAGAAAGACGCGGTCGTGGCGATTGCGGAAAAGGCTATCGAGCGAAACACCGGCGCAAGAGGACTTCGCGCTATAATAGAGGAATCCATAATGGATATTATGTTCGAGGTTCCCTCGGATAAATCCATTGAGAAAGTTATAGTAACAAGGGATGTAATAAGCAGCGGCAAGCCGCCTGCGGTTATCCGTAGGGAATTAAGCTCCCTAAAGGATGAACTGGAGATTGAGAATAAAAACGGAACACACGGTTAAATTTTAAACAACAAGGATGGTGGAAGATATGTTTGTATCAGAGGACTTAACAATTAACGAAAAAAATCATTTGGTTATCGGCAAGAACGACACTGTGGAATTGGCGAAAAAATTCGGAACACCGCTGTATGTTCTTGACGAGGATTTGCTCAGAAAAAACTGTAGAGTGTACAAAAATGCAATGGATAAATACTACGGCGGAAACGGTCTTGTTCTGTATGCAAACAAGGCTTTCTGCTCGCTGTACACCTGTAGAGTGGTTAAGGAGGAGGGACTCGGCGTTGACGTTGTATCCGGCGGAGAGCTTTATACCGCCATAAAGGCGGATTTCCCCATGGACAAGGTTTATTTCCACGGAAACAATAAAACGGCGGATGAGCTTGAGTTGGCGGTAAACAGCGGCGTGGGACACATCATAGTTGACAATATATACGAGCTTAATCAGCTTAACGAGATCGCCGAGAAAGCCGGCGTTGTTCAGCATATAATGTTCAGAATAAAGCCCGGCGTTGACGCGCATACACACAGCTTTATTCAGACAGGTCAGATAGATTCAAAATTCGGAGTTGCGCTCGAAAACGGAGAGGCGTTTGAAATTATCGAGGCGGCAAGCAAGATGCCAAATGTTAAGGTTGACGGCGTGCATTGCCACATCGGTTCACAGATATTTGATATTGACCCGTTCTGTAAGGCGGCTGAAATCATGATGAACTTCATAGGCGATTTGAAGGACAAGCTCGGACTTGAAATCGATATGCTTAATCTCGGCGGAGGATACGGAATAATGTATACCGAATCCGACGACCCCGTTCCGTATGACGAGTATATCAGACACGTATCGGAGGTTGTAAAAGAAACTGCCGCGGCGCGCGGAGTTAAGCTTCCGTTCATCCTGATGGAGCCGGGGCGCTCCATTATCGCTCCCGCGGGCATTACGCTTTATACGGTTGGAGGAGTAAAGGATATTAAAAATGTAAGAAAATACGTATCCGTTGACGGCGGTATGTGTGACAATCCGAGATATATTCTGTATGAGTCGGAATATGAAGCGGTTGTGGCAAATAACGCGAATGCGGAGCGTACAGAAAAGGTAACAATCGCCGGTAAATGCTGCGAATCGGGAGATATTCTCTTAAAGGACGCTATGATGCCGGAGATAAAAGTCGGCGATACACTCGCCGTACTCGCAACCGGCGCATATAACTACTCGATGTCAAGCAATTATAACAGAATCGCAAGACCGGCAGTTGTCGCTGTGTCGAACGGTGAAGCTAAGGTTGTTGTAAAAAGAGAAACATATGAGGATTTAATCAGAAATGATGTTTGATTTAAATTAGGGCTGAGTGTATCTCAGCCCTTTTTAATTACTCCACGAAGAATATTTTATTTTCCTTAATGCCGCGCAATGATTTTTTGTATTTTCTTATGCGGTCGCGCGCTTTTACAAGCCATTCGTTGTTTTTAAATTCGGTAATCCCCGCCTTTATAACAATCGGATGCTTAGGAAAGCGCGGGTTGAATTTTTCTGTAAAAGAGCTGCAAAACTTTTCAAATTCCGCAATAAATTCCGAAATATTTACGTCGTGAATAAGCATCAGAAATTGTTCCGTTTCCTCACAACGTGCAATTAGAACGTTTTCAAACGCGCCGGTAAGCATATTCTCAAAGGAAATCATTATTTAATTTCCGGTTGTATAGCTATATATTTCATTAAAGCCGATAAAATCTGCGAAATCACAGTGAGCAATATATATTTTTGTATTCTTTTCCGCCGCCTGCCTGCGCACAAGTCCGGAAAGGTCATAAAATTTCTTGCGCGAATAAAGCCGCGTAAGCGGGTCGTGGTCGATAATATCCTGCAAATATTTTTCACGTCCGGTAAGCAGGTTGGTATCGCCTATATAAAAGCTTAAAAGATTTGTAAGCTCGGAAAACGTATTAACTTCCTTGTCGCTCCACACAAGGTTTGGGGTAAAGCATTGATACACTATCATATTGAAGCTGTCGTCATTATTTATAACAGCGCTGTAAATGACGGTTGTTCCGTCGAGCTTCTTAAATTCGTTCTTGAATTTGGGCGAGAAGCCTTCCGCTATATCGGGAGAAAAAATGAAAAATCCTGTTTTACGCAGAAGCTCCGCAAGCCGTTCTATATCCGAATGGATATAATATCCGATTCTTCCCGCATAATTTACCGTATTTGAATTTCTGCTCCACTCATGGTCAAGCGATACCATATCGGTAGTGCGGTTGACGTGCATAATTTGTATGTAATCGAGATTGCATTGTGTGCCGATATGACTGAGCAGCGTCGCGACTGCACTATAGCTGCTTTTTGATTTGGCGATGATTTCAAGCGCCATAGCCGTAACGCTGCTTACGGAAGCCGAATCGTTGATGTCGTGTACGCGTGCATACTCATATTCGATATTTTTTGTATCGTATAGCTTAAATCTGTTTTTGCCGCTGTTTTTAGCGCTGTAAAGCGCGCTGTCAGCCGCTTTGAAAAGAGTGTCAAAGTCAACGTCATCCAAAAAGTCACGTCTAAGCGCGATACCGATACTGCATGAGCAGCCAATGTTTTTATCTATATTACGGCAAAGATTGAATACCGACTGCATAATGCGTTCCGCAATTTCCGCGATATCCTCTTCATGAGCAAATTTAATAAACGCAAAAAATTCGTCGCCTCCGAAACGACCCACAATATCATCTTCTCCGACGCTGCTCTTAATGCAGCCCGCAGTCATAGAAAGAACAGCATCTCCGTACAGATGTCCGTAGTTGTCGTTTACCTCCTTGAAATTATCCAGGTCTATTATAAACAGAGCATACTCTAAGGAGGATTTTCTTGAAAGCATGGGAGTTATCTTTTCAATTGCCGCGGTGCGGTTGTATACCTTTGTTAGCGAATCCGTCTGTTACTTTCTCTTAATTTTCGCCTACTCATCTTTAATGCTCTCTATATCGT
>JAJBTG010000202.1 GCA_020860985.1 Oscillospiraceae bacterium | reverse complement strand
GATATATACGGTGAACGTAATGTTTTATCTGGCTCTTATGGCGGCGGCTTTTGCGATACTTCGCAATATGAAATGGTCGGCGATTGTAACGACGCTGATTTCATACACCTTTAATATTGCAACCTTTATTGTCAATATGCTCAGAGGAATTCCGCTTATTCCGAGCGACTTTCTCGCTATAGGAACAGCTATGCAGGTGGCGGAAAACTATGTTTTCACATGGGAATCACCGATGGTTGTGTCAACCGTTATAGCAGTGTTCGCGATTGTTATGCTGTATGAATTTTCATTCAGTCCGAAATTCAGATATAAAAATATTATCTTCGCGTCGAGCGGCGCAAGTGTCGCGTTGATTCTCGTAGGAATATTTGCAACAATTAATTACTCCGATGTGACGATGGATATTTTCGACCAGTACCACGCAAACAATACGCACGGCGTTGCATACAGCTTTTTCTTAAACACTAAGGGAATGAGGCTCGAAAAGCCCGAAACGTATGATGCCGCAGAGGTTGAAAAGGAGCTTAACGCAATAGAGACGGACTACACCGTAAACGGGGAAAAGCCGAATGTGTTGGTTATAATGAATGAGAGCTTCGCGGATTTAAGCGTTCTCGGAGAGCTTGAAACGAACGAGGACTATATGCCGTTTTACAACAGCTTGAAGAAGAACACCGTAAAGGGCGAGCTGCTTGTTTCGCCGTTCGGGGGATATACCTGCAATACCGAGTTTGAGGTTCTTACAGGAATGTCGATGGGACTTTTACCCACCGGCTCCGCGCCGTATTTGCAATATATGCAGATGGAATACCCGTATTCTCTTCCCAATCATATGTCAAAGCTCGGATATACGACGGTGGCGGTTCATCCGTATTTTGCGAGATGCTGGAATAGGGATAAGGTATACGGCTTAATGGGCTTCGATAATTTTATAAGTCTTGACAATATGGGCGAGTATCAGAATGCAAATGAGTTTGAATATATCAGAAATTATCTGAGCGACAGAACCTCGTACAGCGCCGTTATCAATCAATTTGAAAACAAAAAGTCGGATGAGAGAATGTTTGTCTTTAATGTGACAATGCAGAATCACGGAGGATACGCAAGCGAATACAGCAATTTTGTATCGGATGTGGAGATAACAAATCTTCAGGGTTCCTACAGCGAGGCGGAGCAGTATTTGAGCCTTATAAAGGAAAGCGACAAGGCTTTCGAGGAGCTTGTGTACTATTTCTCAAAATGGGACGAGCCTATTATTATTGTTATGTTCGGCGATCATCAGCCGGCGGTGGAGCAGGAGTTTTATGAGGAAATGCTCGGAAAGCCGCTCGACAGCCTTACCACGGAGGAATTGCAGGACAGATACCGCGTGCCGTTTATCATGTGGGCAAACTTTGATATTGAAAGCGAGGAGGGGGTTCTCGCAAGTCCCAACTATCTTTCTAATATATTGATGGAAAAGGCGGGTCTGCCGGAGAGCAAGGTTAATATTTTCCTTGATAAGGTCTATGAGGAAATACCGCAGATTAACGCTATGGGTCACTATGATAAAAACGGAAATTGGAATAAAAACGATACGGAAAAATCATCGCTCTTAAACGATTACAACAATTTGGAATACTATATGCTGAAGCAGAAAAATAAAAAGGTAGAGGAATAAACAAATGGCAAGAAAACGTAAAAGCATGAAGCTGTACGGCGGAGCCGTCCTCGTATTGCTTTTCGCGCTGGCTGCGGCGGGACGCGGCACGGGAGTTGTAAAAAGCGAAACGAATAATTCGGCAACGCTCGGCGGCGACTTTGAGGTGCATTATATCGATGTCGGGCAGGCGGATTCGGAGCTTGTTTTGTGCGACGGAGAAAGTATGCTGATAGACGGAGGAAACGCGGCGGATTCAAATCTTATCGTGTCATATCTGAGGGATTTGGATATAGACCATCTCGATTACATCGTCTGCACACACGCGCATGAGGATCATGTAGGCGGTCTTTCCGGCGCGCTCAATCAATGCACGGTGGACAATGTGCTTTGCTCTACGGATTCTTATGATTCTAAGGTATTTGGTAATTTCAAACGCTACACGGAGGAGCAGGGCGGGGAAATAGAAATTCCCGTTCCCGGCGACAGCTTTGAGCTTGGCGGGAGCTATGTTGAAATTTTAGGTCCTCAAAGGGAATATGACGATTTAAATAACAATTCCATCGTAATGAAGGTTACCTACGGTGACACATCGTTTCTCTTTACCGGTGATGCGGAACGCGAGGCAGAGCAGGATATAATCGATGCCGGATATGACCTTTCCGCCGACGTGCTCAAGGTCGGACATCACGGCAGCAGCACATCCACTTCATATGTGTTCCTGCGCGAGGTTATGCCGGAATACGCTGTGATTTCCTGCGGAAAGGATAATTCCTACGGACATCCCCATGAGGAAACAATGAGCCGCCTGAACGACGAGGGCGCCGTAATATATCGTACCGATGAAAACGGACACATAATCGCTAAGTCGGACGGACAGAATATAACATTTCAAACGCAGAAATAATAGCTAAATTAAGATGTCCCCCGCTTTTGGCGGGTTCCGCCGAAAACACTGAATGATGGGGGTTCGACCATTATTGAGCTAAAAAAAGCTCTCGATACTTAGTATTGAGAGCTTTTTGTTTGAGTTGCTTATGCAATCCTTTTCGATTATCCCAAAATTTCAGCGATAGCGTCGCGGCATATCGCAACGGATTTATCGATTTCGGCTTCATTAATAATAAGCGGAGGATTGAAGTACAGTACGTTTCCGAGCGGGCGCAGAATAAGACCTTTTTTAAGCGCGCGTTTATATATCTGATAACCAATCCTTAAATCACTGTCAAAGCCTGTTTTTGAGTCCTTATCGGTGACAAGCTCAATTGCGTTTATAAGACCGATGCTGCGTATTTCTCCGACGTTTTTATGGTCGAGAAGTGCGGAGTTAAGCTTGCTGTGCAGATATACCGCCCTTTTTTGCGCGTTTTCCAATATATTATCCTCGCGCAGTATTTTTTGAACGGCGAGAGCCGCGCTGCATCCGAGCGGGTTTCCGCTGTATGTGTGGCTGTGCATAAAGGCCTTGCCGTTTTTGTAATCGTCATAAAACGCGTTGTAAATTTCATCGGTTGTAATCGTAATCGCCATAGGCATATATCCGCCCGTCAAACCCTTTGAAATGCACATTATATCGGGACTTACCCCCGCGTGGTCAAACGCGAACATCTTTCCTGTTCTGCCGAAGCCGGTGGCGATTTCGTCGGCGATGAGCAGCACATTGTACTCATCGCATAATTTGCGAAGCTTTGTAAGGTAAATCGGGGGATAGATTCTCATTCCCGCGCTGCCCTGCAAAAGCGGCTCAATTATAACAGCCGCCGTTTCGTTTCCATGCTCCGCAAATTCCTTTTCCGCAAAGCGGAAGCATTCGGCATTGCAGCTGTCGCGGCATTTGCCGAACGGACAGCGGTAGCAGTCGGGCGCTTCGATATGTATTGTGTCCATAAGCATTGGCTTGTAGATTTTTGCGTACAAGTCCAAGCTTCCGACGGATAGCGCACCAATGGTTTCGCCGTGATAGCCGTCCGTAAGACACATGAATTTTGTTTTTTCGCAATGGCCGGTCTGGTATTGATATTGAAACGCCATTTTCAGAGAGCATTCAACGGCGGCCGAGCCGTTGTCCGAGAAATTGAATTTTGTCAGTCCGCTCAGAATAATTTCGTAAAGCCGCTCGCAAAGCTCAATCGCGCCGTAATGCGAGAAATTAGCGAAAATAACGTGTTCAAGCGTGTCCAGCTGTTCCTTTACGGCTTGATTTATTTTAGGGTTGCAGTGTCCCAAAAGGTTGCACCACCATGAGCTTACTATATCTATGTACTCGTTTCCGTCCTTGTCGTACAGATAAACGCCCTTGCCGTGGTCGATTATAATTGGCGGAAGCTCCTCATAATCCTTCATCTGTGAGCAGGGATGCCAGATGTATTTTAAATCCTTCTCCTCCAAAGTCATTTTTATACCTCCTCGTACAGCGACAAAAGCGAGTTGATGTCAATATCTAAATTTTCCGAATTTTCGCTTACCGCCGCGATTACTTTAATTCCCGTGATTTCCTCCGTCATTTTAAGATTATCCTCCTCCATAACATTACCCTTATGGAAGTTGTTAAAAATAATTCCGTTGATTTTTATATTGCGGCTCCGCATATATTCAACCGTAAGAACAACGGAATTTATAGTGCCGAGTCCGGCGTCGGCGACGATTAAAGCGGACAGACCGAGGGATTTTATAATGTCCTCGAGGAAGATTTTCTGCTCGTCGTAACGAATCGGGCAGATAATTCCGCCGCTTCCCTCAACTGTAATGTAATCGTATTTTTCGGCTTCCGCTGTAAAATCGGATTTTACAATGGAAAGCTCAACCGGATTACCTTCGATTTTTGCCGCGAGATGCGGCGAAACGGCGTTTTTGTAAATATATGAAACGGTGGGCATTGTTTTAAGTCCCGCTGTTTTCCTGACAAAATCCGCATCGCCGGGAATGAGCGTGCCGTTTACGTTTTCCGCGCCGCTCAGAGCCGCTTTATAATATCCGGCGTTTATCCCGTTTTGAACGAGCTTTTTTACGATAAGTCCCGTTACATATGTTTTTCCCACATCCGTTCCGGTAGCGGTAATAAATATTCCTTTACTCATGAATTAACTCCCCTTTCACTTCACGCTTTATTTTCTCAAAATCGGTATAAGCCGTTTCCCGAGGAACGACGCTAAAACGCAGAACAGAGCGTCAAACGGCGCTACAATCACAAAGCAGTACCAAAAGACCGTCCATATGCCCGTCGGGTTGCCGAGCAGGAAATTTGAAATAACATAAAAATATACCATTCCGAACAGATATACAATTGCAAAATTCGCTAATGACGCGCATAAAAGCCGCTTAACTGATGGATTGGGAACTCTGTCCGCGATTGTTCCGCAGACAAATGTTCCGACAAGGAATCCGATAATATACCCGAAAGTCGGTACAAAAATGTAATGCGGGCCTCCGCCTTGGGTAAACACGGGAACTCCCGCGAGCCCGAGAAGTATGTATACAAGCACGCTTAACGCGCCGAGCTTACCACCGAGAAAAAGTCCGGCAAGCAGGGTAAACATAAACTGGAGCGTGAACGGAACATAGGGTATGGGTACGCGTATAAAGGCACCGATAGCGATAAGCGCGGCAAAGAGCGCGCATAAAATAAGATTTTTTGTTGTCAGTGCTTTTTTCATTTTTTGAATCCTTTCAGTGTGTAAAATATTTATTGCATATTTTTTCGGGAAAATCGGCAAGCCGCCGAGTTTGTCACAAGCCTACGCTGATTGTACAATTCTCCCGAATACGGTGAAATTATACACCACTTCGAGAGCATTGTCAACCTCAAAAATAAATTAAGTTTACAATCATTCGAGATTTTCGGAAGCTTCAATCATATTTTCCGCAAAAACTCCGTAGCCTTTGGCTGAGTTGTTGACAAAAACATGAGTTATCGCTCCCGCAAGCTTACCGTTTTGGATAATCGGAGCGCCGCTCATGCCCTGTACGATGCCGCCGGTCAGAGATAAAAGCGTTTCGTCGGTGATTTCTATAACCATATTTTTATTTGCCTTTTGAGATACCTTTGTTATTTCTATGCTGTATTGCTTAACGCCGCCGCCGTCAACGTTTGCCAGAATATACGCCGCTCCCTTTTCGATTTCTGAGGGGGAGGCTACGGGAATAGCTTCAGATTGAACGGGTGAGGTATATGTGCCGAAGATTCCCCTGTCGCTGTTCTGGGAAATTTCGCCCAGAGGAGCGCCGTCAAAGGAGCCGTTTAATTCTCCCGGATTTCCGTTTTCGCTTTTTTGTACGGATAAAATTCGGCAAGGTAGAATATTACCTGATTTTACGGTTAAAATATTACCTGTATCAACATCGGTAATTCCGTGCCCGAGCGCGGCGAAGGTATTGTTTTCCGGATTGTAGTAGGTTAAGGTTCCGATACCCGCCGTGCTGTCGCGCACCCATAAGCCGAGCCTGTATATTCCGTCCTCGGATTCCGAAGGAATTGCGGAGATATTTTGGCTTTCGCCGTTTCTTTCCACCGTAAGCGTCAATTCATCATGGCATTGATTTACAATCGACGCGAATTGCTCCGAGGACTAAAGCTCGGTTCCCTTTGCGGATGTTATGCAGGCGTTCACTCTTATGCCACAGTCCTTTGCCGGTGAGTCCGGGGA
>JAJBTG010000204.1:4321-6333 GCA_020860985.1 Oscillospiraceae bacterium | reverse complement strand
AGCTACACAACGTGTCACCCTTTTGAACAAAATAGATAACTATTCCCTTTCTGTCCTCCTCCGGCAGCTCCTCCGTCTGCACGTCGCTAATAATGCTCAGATTGCGTTCGCGTATTATATTTGCGTTCAGCGCCAAATTGCATCTTAGCTCAATCTCGCCCGCGGCGTTAAGATTATATCCGGTATGCTTGATTTCCGCCTTGATTTCAGGCGTTAAATCCTTACCCTGCGCATCGCAGTCAAGCATATAGCTGAACGGAATTTCCTTTCTTATGCTGCAAACCGGATTTTCACTGCTGTCAGACAGATACAATATGTACGCTTCGATTCTTCCCTCACACAAAAGCTTATTCCTTTGCAGCTCCGCCTTTGTTATATGCGGCTCCGTTATGACGTTGTAGACGTTCGACACCGCGGGTACGTTTTTATCCGCCGCGACGCACTCACGCACAGTATTCTGCGCTACGACCTTAGCCGCTGGTTCCTCGAGCTTTATCTCCTCTCTTATGAGATTGGTCTTTTTGTACGGTTCATAGCAATCGCTTATCATTTCTATTTCCACATTCTGCGTCGCCGTGACCTGTACACCTACGGTTATATCCAAATCAACCAATCTGTTGTCGCCGTCGCTGTCCTCGCCCACCGTTATGTTGGTATTCATTATTACCCGGTCAATATCGCAGACGGAGTTCTCGTTTACATCCTCGCTGTCTATCACCTCGGTAAACGGGATTTCCTCCTCGGCAAATTCTATATTGTTATTCTCGTCGCTGTAAAGCAGCGACACGCATACAACGCCTTTCATTACTATTTTCCCCGTGACGGTTTTATATTCCGTGTCGGAAATTTTCACGTCGGCTTTGAGCAGCTCCTTTATCGAGGATTGTCCGTTCGGAATTTCCATTTGTTCGCGCACGGATATTTCATGCTCGCTGAAATCCACAAGATTTCTGATTGCGATTTTTTCCTTTTTTATTTCCGCCTCCTCGTCGTCGGAAATCTCCGAGGCTATCTCAAGCGTTTTCGGCATAAATATTTCATAATCAATCGATGCTATCGCTTTGATGTGGAGCTTCCTGCTGTTTATCATGGAAAACTCCGCGCGCTCCGCGTTCGCGACCGCCGCCGCGACACATTCCGTTGTAATACCCCCGTTTTCCACAGGCTGTACAAAATCAAACGAGGTTAATATACTTTTTATTTTTTCCGTTTCGCTGTCCGGCATATATAAAATTTTCAAATCAACCTTTCCGCTTAGAGACAGTCTGCCGTTTTCAATCGATTTATGATTAATGCACGCGACAGCGTCAACCTGAAGTATTTTCAAAACATCCGGCATTACGTCCGGTACTATTATATCGCCGTCAACCATCGTTTGTGTGCTTCCTTTATGAACTGTTTCATTTACATTTACGCTTTCTTTGATTAATTCCATAACTTTATCCTCCATAATTAATATCTATATATTTATTTGTATGATTATTTACGGACATTATGACAAAACAAGCGCTACGATAAATCAAATATTACTGAAATTTTAAGCTCTCAATAATTTGAATATTGTATTTTCACGGGCTGTATGCTATAATAAATGTATTCAAAATGAGTAGGAGGATATATAAATGTATATAGGAATAGATCTCGGCGGCACAAACATAGCCGCGGGAATTGTTTCAAACGACGGTAAAATTCTTATACAGGATTCCGTTCCGACAAAGAGCGGCCGACCCGCGGATGAGATAACATCGGACATGGCGGCATTGGCAAAAAGGCTTATCGACGAATACGGAACGGACATATCAGAGATAGAGTCCGTGGGAATAGGATGCCCCGGCACAATCGATTATAAAACGGGTATGGTGGTATACGCGAATAACATTAAAATGTCACATTATCCGCTCGCCGATGAATTTAAAAAGCATCTGAATCTTCCGGTGGCTGTCGATAATGACGCAAACTGCGCCGCTTTGGGCGAATATACCGCGAACGGAAGCGGAGTAAACAGCTTTCTG
>JAJBTG010000204.1:1614-4311 GCA_020860985.1 Oscillospiraceae bacterium | reverse complement strand
ATTCTTAACGGCGAGGTATTTAGGGGATTTAACGGAGCGGCCGGCGAGGTCGGCCATATGACGCTTGTTTCGGGCGGGGAAATGTGTACCTGCGGGAAGGAAGGCTGTTGGGAGATGTATGCGTCCGTAACCGCGCTTATACGCCTGACAAGGGAAGCAATGGATAGAAATCCTAACAGCGCTATGCATAATATCACAGCTAAAAGAGGAAAAATTTCGGGAAGAACCGCATTTGAAGCCGCAAAGCTCGGCGATGCCGCTGGGCGCGAGGTTGTGGAGCAATACGCAAGATATGTCGCCGACGGAATCGTAAGTATGGAAAATATCCTACAGCCGGATATAATCGCCATAGGCGGAGGAATAAGCCGCGAGGGGGACTATTTACTCAATCCCGTAAAAAAATACGTTACAAAAACCGGATACAATAAATTCATGCCAAAAACAAAAATCATTACGGCAACCCTCCATAACGATGCCGGAATCATCGGAGCCGCAATGACATCAAAATAACTAAACGCTGAATGACGGAAATTCGCCCCTTGCGGTATAATATTCTAATATACAAATTTGCTTTCTCGGTCATAATAAGCGTGCGGCATTAACTCGGCGTTAATTGCCCGCCGTCTTGTCCGCCCGCAGATAAAGACCAATAAATATTTGCGGGCAGAAAGGCAGATGGAAATTATGAGTGAACCGAGAAGCATAATCGACGAAATGTTCGACATCGACGAGGGCAACGCGGCAAGCGCAAACGACTGCACCGGCTTAATTCCGAGCGCGCCGCACACACGCGAAGAGCTTGACGCGTACGATGAAATTATAAACTACTCGCCCGAATCGGCGAATATATACAATTTAGAGCATAAAGCAGACGCATAGCTTATATGACCTATCCCTTACCGAATACTCCTTAAATTTATAAACTTTCCCCTCATATTCGGCGGTTTCGCCAAGCACGGAAAATGACGAAAGCGGTATGGCAAGTCCCTTGCCGACCGCTTTTATAAAGCTTTCCTTTCTTACCCATATTCTGAAAAAGGCGTCCTCCGCATTCCTTGCATTCAGTACATATTCATATTCGTCACTCGTAAAAAATCGTTTTGCGAGAGCCTTGTCCGCGGGCTTTATTTTTTGTATATCAACACCCACGGCGGTGTCGGAAACCGCGCATACCGCATAGTCATCGGAATGCGAAAGGTTTACGTTAAAAGCGCAGTCGGGCACAAATAATTTTCCATTTTCATCCGTTTCCCATATTACGGGCGGCTCGATTTGACATTCGCGTTTCAGCGCATAATTTAACAGAAGCTCCGCTCCTATGGACTGTTTCTTTGTTTTTTCAACACGAATACGATTGATTTTTTCCATTCGCCTTGGCGACATTCTTTCCGTCAGCCGCGAATCGGATATGTCTATCCCGCTCACATTCATGGCGTATACCTTAATCATTCGTTTATATCACCTATTTCATACATAATCATTGAGAGAACCGCCTCGCCCGCCGTTTCGGTGCGAAGAATACGTTTGCCGAGCGTTACGGTGTCAATGCCGGCGGAGGTGATTTTATCAATCTCCGAGGGGGCGAAGCCGCCCTCCGGTCCGATTATATAGGCGGCTCTTTTTATCTCGGACTTTGAACGCAAAACGCTTCTGAGATTTTTCTTTTCCTCACATTCGTAAGGCGCGAAGCATATGTCATAGCCGCGCATTTCCTCTATCACCTGCTCCAATGTCATTGGCGGCACGATTTTCGGAACGATTCCTCTTCCCGACTGCTTTGCCGCCGCCTCGGCAATTTTTTGCCAGCGTTCGGTCTTTTTCATTTCCGCCTTTTGGTTTTCAAGCTTCGTCACACATCTTAGAAGCTTGCAGGGTACAAACCTTGTTATTCCCAGCTCGGTGGGTTTCTGGATAATATAATCCATTTTTGAAGCCTTTGGAAGTCCTTGAAAAAGCGTTACCTCTATATTGGGTTCGGTATCGCTTTTATGCTTTTCCGTTATTTCGCAGATAATTTTTTTGTCCTCAATTTCGGTAATCTTTACTTTGTAGTCAAAACCGCGTCCGTCGCATACCGTAATCTCATCACCGATATTCATGCGAAGCACTCGGGATATGTGGTTGACATCCTCGTTGTCGATTACAATTTGCGTGTCGCTTATATTTTCTCTTGCTGTAAAAAATTTCGGCATAATAATCTCCATTCCGCCGCTCCGCGTCGGCACAAAAAATGAAACAATCTCTCATCGGCGGAGTAAAAAATGATAATAGATTGCTTGCGCATAGCCGCTTCATAAGATTTTTACGGTTGCGCGATAAAATCTGCTGACGTGAAAGTGACTTTCACATCAGCACATCTTCAAAATTTTTATGGCTTATTTTTTCGACCTGCTCCTCTTTATAATTAAGCTGCAAAAGCCTTTCAAATACCTTATATGTATCCTCGCATCCGCGAATCCCGTTCGGCAGATAATCCACGCCGTCAAAATCCGCTCCTATCCCGATATGATTTTCTCCTCCCAGCGCCATAAAATGCTCGATATGCTTTACAATATCGTCGATACCGGCGTTTCCGTCGTCGCTCAGAAATTTCGGATAGAAATTTATCCCTACGCATCCTCCCGACGCGCAGATAATTTTAAACTGCCTATCGGACAAATTTCGGCGGTGAGAGCAAATCCTCCGCGAATTTGAGTG
>JAJBTG010000204.1:0-1604 GCA_020860985.1 Oscillospiraceae bacterium | reverse complement strand
TGAGTGCGTTGCAATAATGGGAAGCTTAGACACCTCGGCAATGTCATAGAAGGATTGTTCATTTAAATGCGAAACGTCAATCAACATTTCAAGCCTGTTCATTTCATTAACAACCCTGTGTCCGAACGGCGTAAGACCTCTTTGACTGTTCTGTTCATCCGCGCCCGACGCTATATGATTTGAAAAATTCCATGTCAGCGCGGCTATTTTTACCCCGAGCCTGTGCAGGGTTCTGAGCGCCGCCAAATCGGTAATAGGCTCGCCGCCCTCAAGGCTTAAAATCGCCCCCTCCGGCGCGTATAAATAGAACGCGTCAATCAGCTTAATACACCTGTCCATGGCGCACGATTTGTATATCGGGTCAATGAAGCACGCAAAAACCTGCGTGTAGGATTTATAGCGTTTCATTCGCTCCGTATCCACATGGCAGTCATTTTTTGTAATATTTTTCCTAAAATCAAGTATATGGCACAGCGTGTCGCAATGCGCGTCAAAAACCGAATATTCCATAGTCACTCCCAAAACGCGTTTTCTATATGATTAATTTTTTCCACCTTTAATACATCGTGCGCATTTTTATAAATCACCTCGATAACGTCAAAACGCATATCCGTTTCAAGGGATTTTACGTAGCACAACGCGGTTTTTCTGATTCTCTCCTGCTTGTGTTTATCGACATATTCGCAGGGATTTCCGAAGCACGTTCCCTTGCGCGTCTTGACCTCGACAAACACGGTACAGCCGTCCTTTTCGGCTATTATATCAATCTCGCCACACTTCAGGCGAAAATTTCTTTCCAATATTTCATATCCGTTTTCCTCCAAATATTCCGCCGCCGCGTCCTCGCCGAAGTCGCCTATTAACTTAGACATTGCCTTCCCCCAATAATTTTTTCAAAAATGTTTTTCTGTGTATGGGACACGGACCATATTTTAAAATTGCTTCATTGTGCGCCGCGGTGCCGTAGCCCTTATGCTTCTCAAAGCCGTATTCGGGATATTGCTCCGCGATTTTGCATATAAACCTGTCACGGCTGACCTTTGCCAAAATAGAAGCCGCGGCAACAGAAATGCTTTTCGCATCGCCCTTTACTATTGTTTCATGCGGTATATCCATTCCGTTTATACGGTTTCCGTCAATCAAGACATAGTCCGGAGCAATCGACAATCCCGCAACCGCGCCGTTCATAGCTTCAAATGTGGCATTCAATATATTTATTTCGTCTATGCGCTTTTCATCAACACTGTATATATTATATGCAACCGCGTTTTCGCATATAATATCAAACAGCTCCTCCCGCTTTTTTTCGGACAGCTTTTTTGAATCATCTATTCCGTCGATGAATATCCCGTCCGGCAGTATAACAGCCGCCGCGTACACCGGTCCCGCCAACGGACCTCGTCCCGCCTCGTCCACTCCGGCTATATGTACATATCCAAGGCTTCTTTTCTCTCGCTCAATGCTTTGCATTGCATAAATTCTTGCCCGTTCCTCCTCGGGCGTAAGCTTTTTTCTCGGCATGGTTAAAATCTCCCAATCATTCCCATTTTACATTTACTCGTTAAACCTAGTATAGCAGATCGCGCTCGGCTTTTCCAGGATTA